>CALVCB010000010.1 GCA_944325965.1 uncultured Bacteroidales bacterium | reverse complement strand
ATAGAGAAGGCTGCGATCAAGCGTGAAGGAGTGTCCATGAAACTGGACAAGATCAACGATGACCTGAAAGACCTCAATGCGCAGCGTGAGGTCCTGATGAAAAAATGGGATGAGGAGAAGAATATCCTGTCCGGGCTTCAGCAGGCGCGTCAGCAGATCGAGGACTATAAGATACAGGCGCAGAATGCGGAGCGGGCCGGAGATTACGGCAAGGTGGCGGAAATCCGTTACGGCAAGATGGCCGATGCCAAGAAGAAGATAGAAGAACTTACTTCAAGGCAGGCGGCAATAAAGGATCCCATCATCACTGAATCCGTAACGCCGGAGGACATAGCGGAAGTCGTAGCCAAGTGGACCGGCATCCCGGTAAAGAGGATGCTTGAAAGCGAGAGGGAGAAGCTCCTGAGGATGGAGTCCGAGCTCCACAAGAGGGTAGTCGGCCAGGACCAGGCGATAGCGGCTGTCTCAGACGCAGTGCGCAGAAGCCGTGCCGGCCTCCAGAACGAGAAGCGGCCTATCGGGTCTTTCCTGTTCATGGGTACTACCGGTGTGGGAAAGACAGAGCTTGCCAAGGCGCTTGCGGAGTTCCTGTTCAATGACGAGAACATGATGACCCGTATCGATATGAGCGAGTACCAGGAGCGTCATTCCGTGAGCAGGCTGGTCGGTGCGCCTCCGGGATATGTCGGCTATGACGAGGGCGGACAGCTTACCGAGGCTGTAAGGCGGAAACCTTATTCAGTCATCCTTCTGGATGAAATAGAGAAGGCGCATCCGGATGTGTTCAACATCCTGCTGCAGGTGCTTGATGACGGACGTCTTACGGACAACAAGGGGCGTACGGTGGACTTCAAGAACACCATCCTTATCATGACCTCCAACGTCGGGGCGGAAGTCATCCAGAGCTATATGGAAAGGCTTCCGGTCGTGGGCCTGCATGACGCTGACCCGTCAGCGGAGAAGGCCGCTCTTGCAAAGAGGGCCGAGCTTATGGACGAGTGCAGGAAAGATGTTCTGGACATCCTGAAGAAGACTGTCCGGCCCGAGTTCCTGAACAGGATAGACGAAATCATAATGTTCGAGCCTCTGTCACAGAAGGATATCCGTGAGATTCTCCGTCTGCAGATGAACGGGCTGAAGAAGAAGCTTTCCGAGAACGGCGTGACCGTCACATTCACGAAAGAGTTCGAAGACTATATGAGCACCAAGGGCTACGAGCCTGCATACGGCGCACGTCCTATAAAGAGGCTGATGCAGCGTGAACTTGTGAATATGCTTGCGAAGGCTATCCTTGACGGACAGGTCAAAAGGGATTCTGTCATCCGTGTGGATGTCAAAGACGGACAGATAGTGATCGGCCAGGAGAAATAATTCCTATTTAAATACGATACACCGGACTGATATGTTCCGGAAACCCTCCCACTTCGTGGGGCCCTCCCTGTGCGGGCGCAACGTTTCCTCACATTATCAGTCCGGTGTATTGTCGTATTTTACCTGTTTATAAGGCAGAATCTATAGCTGTCTCACTTTCAGGTCATCGAGCCACATCCTGCGGTTTCCGTCAGAGTTTTCGGTGACTATTGAAATCCGGGTCTCCTGGGTGGCTCCGCTTACCGTCACGGTATGCGGGGTCATTTCATACCGGCCGTCAGCCTCCGCCCCCATTTCCGCAAGGGTCTTGTTGGTGAGGATGACACTGGTAGAGTTCACCTGCTGCCCGTCTGCCGTGGCAATGGTTCCCGGACCGGACAGTATCTCTACAGTGAATGTGATACCGTCATACTGGTCAGGGGATGTCTCCAGGCTTCCGGTAGTGCCGTTAGGCTCGCAATATGGGCTGGCATTGAATGATACTTCCAGGGAACCGGAAGCAAGCCCGCTGAATGCCGGGAGGGTGAGCCTTCCGAGTGAGGAGCCTGTCCCGAATTTCATCATTCCGCCGCAGAGGTAGACGGTTCCTGTTGCGTTGTTCTTGTCGTTCTCTGCAAGCTCGTTATGGTCCCATCCCGGCATGTACAGGTCATGGTAGAGTTTTTTGTTCGCATCGTCTTTACCGACACCATTGCCAAGATTATCCATGTTTTTGACAGGAGATGCAATGGTCCAACTGGTTGACTCTTTCCAGTTCTCGACATCAAATTCTCCGTCCTTGTCTTTAGGGTCGATTCCGAACGCCAGCATCGGCCCGTTCCCTCCCCAAGGGTGGCTGTCGAAGTCGTTCCAGAGGAGGTATCCGGATTTGTCCGGTTCAGAGGATGTGGTGAATGGCAGAGGGTCGCTCCACTCTGAGTCTGTCCATATCCCTTCATCCAATGAGATTCTCTGGATTGAAGCTGAATATTCCGTATTCGGATCCAGTCCTCCGAACAGGAACCGGGTACCGTGCAGAGTGTATTTCTTGTTGAACGACCATTCTGTGTATTCACGGATGACAGTGCCGCTGCCATCGGCGAGCCTTATGCTGAATTTGGTATCAGCCTGCTGGCTCTCGTCGAACTTGAATGACACTACGGCCAGGCCATAGGATGTATGGTAGATCTCGACTGAAGGCTTGCTCAGAGGCACAGGGTCGAGTGTGGTGAATTCTACCGATGCCTCATCGGAGTCGAATTCGCTCTCGACGGAGCCGTCCCCGGTGAGGGCTTTGACTGTCGCGGTATATGTCTGTCCGGACTGCAGCTTCGTGAAGGTGTATTCCGTTTCGGAGACAACGGCTGTCTCGGCCTGGGTCCCGTCGGCTGTCTTCGCCGTTACCCTGTAATAGCTGCATCCGCTGACTGCGGACCAGGTAACCTTGGCTCCTGTCGCAGACATGTCGCTTGCCGTGAAGTTCTCAGGTGTGGCCAGTTTCTCTACTGCGTAGCCCAATGTTCCGGTCCGGATTACCGTCTCTTCGGAGTTGAATCCCTGCACAGGCTCGTAGAGGGCCTTGATGGTGAACAGGTAGTATCCCGGCTGCAGGTCGCTGAACGTATAGTCGGCATTCGGTGTGGTGTCGGTCTTCTTGAAGTCCGGTGCAGACTCCATGGCTATCGACACTTCGTAGCCCGTGGCCCCCTCTATGCCTTCCCATGCGAACGCGATCGAGTTTTCAGCCGGAGTGTAGATGATCTTTTCAGGATCAGGGGCGGGGAGCTGCTCCGTGATCTCAATCTTGTCGGCTCCCATTACGGTGATGTTGTCTATGTTCATCCTGTAGCCGGTAAGCCCCATCTGTTCGGCTTCTATGCGTATCCTGGTCTTGTTGGTGGCGTCGTTCACCACGAATGAGAGGGTCTTCCATTCCCTGTCTGAGGAAGATGTCTGTGCCGGCAGGACAGATGAGTCCACTATTCCTCCGACCACACTCCCGGCTCCTTCCGCGGATACGATGTATGTCCCGTTCTCGTTGTCGAAGCGGAGGAAGTCTATAGATACGACCACCTGCTCAGGCGCGGCCGAAAGCCCGGAGAGCTCAGGCGTCATGATCCACCCGCCGTTTGCCGTAACCCCGAGTTTCACATATCCCGGATGTTCGTATACCCGCTCTCCTTCCCAGTCGGAGACACCTCGGTTTACGCGGTATTCTTCTGTCATTGTCTTGAACACATCGTTGGTTCCGTCGGATCCGGCGGTTATGGTGCCGTTGGCAGGTTCGGTCCCGACGAATGTCTTGTCTGCACCGCTGCTGCCGTTAGGTCCTATTCCGGCCTTGTTCTCCGGATAGTTCCCTCCCCAGATGAACAGGTCGAATCCCATGCTGAAGATTTCGTTCGACGAGCTGATGCTGGCGGACAGGTCCCCGCTGAATATTTCTTCCCCGTCCATGGTAAGGGTGATGCTGCAGATCAGCTCCCCGAGGGCGGCAGGTGTGCCGGTGATAGGAATGGAAATACTTCCGGACCCCTCCTGCTCGATTGTCATTGTGTATTCCTCTTCTATTTCAAGTCCTTCGGATGCTCCGCCGAGCTGTGATGCCACGGTGATTTCCTCTCCTCCGAAAGCCTTGTCCCAGGTGATGCTGAGTACAGCTCCGGACGTTGTCCCGGATTTCAGGGTTCCCGTTATGACCGGGTCTTCAATGGAGAAATGCCCGTCTGCCTGGGTCACGGTTATGGGATATTCGTTCCCTCCGCTAATGAGGTAAAGTACGCCGCTGCGCCTGTCTCCCGGATTGCGCTGTGCGGTAAGTTCCACCCACTGGTATTCATCCCCGTTGCCGGAACCTTCGGACGGTGTGGCGGAGAACCAGTTCTCGACTGGATTGCCTGCCTCGTCGGCACATTCAATGCGGGTGCTCCATTGTCCGTTGTACCTTACGGAAATACGGTTGGAGGCGCCTTCATTGTAGGTCAGCTCGATGGCGTCGGTATCCCTTTTAAGGGGAACCTCCTGTGGACCTTTCTCACATCCGGCGACAAGCAGTGCAAGCAATATTGACGTAACCTTTGTAAAGGTCTGTATCGCTTTCATGCAATAAATGTTAATTTATGTTAATAACTGAAAATGGCAATACCTATATATATAATACAGGTCATGCGGAATGAGAATCGCATGAAAGGGAATGAATCGAAAATATCTGCACTGTAAAATTATATAGATTTTTTCATTTTGGCAAAATATTATTGCATTTAACAATCTTTTTATGAAATTTATAAAAAAATTATCTGAAAATATTTGCGAAATGAAAAACAAGTGGATATATTTGCCTTTCGGATATGATGAATTGACAACATGATTAAGGGGGAAGACCGGATATCTGCACTGTAACGATAATAACCCTAATTTATTGTTGAAAATGAATCAAAACCATAAATTGGCCGCGGCCACCCGGAGGGGCATCTCCCTGTGGGGCGTGCTGTTTCTGGCTATAATCTGTATGGCAGCCTTGCCGTTCCCGGCATTAGCTCAGGGGGGGGCAGGCATAACTGTTACGGGTACGGTCACAGATGAGGCCGGGCAGCCCGTGATAGGGGCTGCAGTCTTCGTCCGCGGGTCTTCAGTCGGGACAACTGCCGACCTTGACGGAAAATATTCAATCAAAGTAGCACCGGACGCCACACTTACGGTAAGCTGTATAGGCTTCAGGACTCTCGACGTGCCGGTAAATTCCAGATCACAGATAGACGTGACGATGGCGTTGGACAACACCAGCCTGGAGGAGAGTGTCGTTGTCGGATACGGCGTCCAGAAACGCCGCGACATAGTGGGGGCGGTGGAAAGCATCACGATGGAGGACATGGATGAAAGGATGGGTACATCGATGAACATCTCCAGGTCCCTGCAGGGAGCTATCCCAGGACTTACGCTCACATTCTCCGACGGCAAGCCTAACAGGGGAGCCACTGTCAACATAAGGGGAGCTTCCAATTCCATAGGCTCCGGCGGATCCGCACTCGTCCTCGTGGACGGGGTAGAGACGGATATGACGACAGTCAACCCGGAAGACATAGAGTCGATCACCGTCCTGAAGGACGCCTCCTCTACGGCTGTCTATGGCGCCCGCGGTACTTTCGGAGTCATTCTCCTTACCACCAAGACTCCTCAGAAAGGGCAGGCAAAGATAACATACAACGGTACTTTCTCCATCTACCAGCGTACATTCAAGCCGGAAATGGTCACGAACGGCTATGACTGGACGACTTCCTTCCTGGAGTCATATACCAATGTCAACGGCACGGACCCTGCCAACATCAACAATATCTTCAGGTTCAGCCGTACATGGTATGACGAGCTCAAGCAAAGGAACGAGGACCCGTCTTTCGAGAAATGGAGGGTCAACAACCTGGGCAATTACGAATATTTCGGCAATACCAGCTGGTATGACGCCTTCTATAAGGATTTCACCACCGGGCACCAGCACAATGTCACCGTCACCGGAGGAGGTGAGACCGCCACATACTACGTCTCAGGCCGTATCTTCGAGCAGGACGGTATCTACAAGGTGGGAGACGAGAAATACAGGCAGTTCAATGTAAAGGCCAAGGGCGTGGTCAACATCAGGCCTTGGTTCCGCGTCGAGAACTCCACTGACTTCATGTACCGTTATTCGCACCAGCCTACTGCACACACGGGCATCACTACCACTCCTATGAACATCACCCGTATGATCAACCACCAGGGCTTCCCTGTCACCATGATAACCAACCCGGACGGGACCTGGACCGAGACAGCCGTCTATACCGGTTATGCGGGCTTTGTCGAGGGCAATTCATGGAGGAAGGACAGGAAGTTCGACATGAACAACCGCACGTCCGTCAAGATAGACTTCATCAAGGATGTCCTTGTGGCCAATGCTGATGTGAGCTTCTATTTCAACCAGACCGACAGGAGGTCGGCAGTCAACTCGTATGAGTTCTATACCAGCCCTACAAGTTCCGGTGAACGTCCTTCAGGCTCGATTTACGAGGAACGTTCGTACCACAGGCAGAGAATAGCCTCCAACATCACCCTTACATATACCCCGAGGCTCGGCGAGAACAATTCCCTCACTGTCCTCGGAGGATGGAACATCGAGGACTACTTGTACAAGACCAACAGGATCAACCGCGAGGGCATCATGGTCCCTACGAACCCGAACTTTGACCTGCTCAACGGTGAGGCTATGGAGATAGCCGACAACGGCAGCTACGACTGGGGGCTTGTCGGCGCGTTCTTCAGGGTCAACTACGGGTATAAGAGCAAATATCTCGTTGAGGTGAGCGGCCGCTATGACGGCAACTCCAAGTTCCCTTCCAATTCCCGCTGGGGCTTCTTCCCTTCCGCATCCCTCGGATGGAGAATATCGGAGGAGAAGTTCATGGCCGGGGCGTCTTCATGGCTCGACAACCTAAAGCTCCGCCTTTCTGTGGGTACAGCGGGCAACGGTCTTATCAGCGATGCATACGCATACCTCTCCACCATGACCATATCGCAGTCATCACTGCTTGACGGCGGCGCGGTGTTCAACTATACCCAGGCCCCGACGCCTATACCTGACGGACTGACATGGGAGAAGGCCTCTACCTATGACATCGGTGTCGACTTCGAGGCCCTCAATGGCCGGTTCAACTTTACCGGCGACATCTACAGGAAGGAGACCACCGACATGTATGTGGTCGGCGAGGAGCTGCCTGCAGTATACGGCAACAGTGCTCCTAAGGGAAATTACGCGGATATGCGCACTGACGGATGGGAGCTGAGCGTTTCATGGCGCGACTCCTACAAGGTCGGAGGCAAGACTCTGAGCTACAATATCAAGGCTGCCGTATGGGACTATACCAGCAAGATCACACGCTATACCAGCAAGACCGGGACACTGCCTACCAACTACTCTACCAACTACTATGAGGGCATGACCCTCGGCGAAATCTGGGGCTACCGGTGCAACGGCCTGTTCCAGAGTGACGAGGAGGCACAGACCTGGGCGAACTATTCAAGGTTCGACAACAACTCTGTAGTATGGTCGGCAGGGGACCCGCGCTACGAGGACATCAACGGGGACGGCTATGTGAACAACGGCAGCAATACCATATATGACCACGGAGATCTGGTGAAGATAGGCAACAAGACGCCGAGATACCAGTACAGCCTCCAGGCGGGCATACGCTGGAACGGCATCGGACTCAGCATGATGTGGCAGGGTGTCGGGAAGCGTGACTGGTATCCGGCCAAGGAGTCCGGCTACTTCTGGGGACAGTACGGCCGTCCGTACAGCATCGCCCTGCCGTGGCATACGACGGACAGGTGGTCCGAGGACAACCCTGACGGCTACTGGCCTCGTCTTGTAGGTTATTCTGCCCAGGGGGCCAACAATATCCTTTCGCAGCCTAACTCACGCTATCTTCAGAGCGCGGCATACCTCAGGCTGAAGAACCTCACCATAGATTACGAATTCCCTAAGGCGCTTATAAGCAAGATCAAGCTCCAGAGCCTCAAGGTTTATGTGACCGGAGAGAACCTCCTTACCTTCACCCCGCTCAGGAAACATGCGAGGAACTACGACCCGGAAGGCATCTATGCCGGTGACGCGGACTTCACATCTTCGGCGGGAGCTGACAACTCGGGAGACGGTGACGGATATCCGCAGATGAGGTCATTTACTGTCGGGTTGAGTATAACATTCTAATGTTCACATCAATGAAAAAGATATCATATATATTCTTGCTGCCTGTCCTGGCTTTGGCTTCATGCGACAGCTTCCTGGACAGGGACCCGATTTCCGAAATCGGGTCGGGGGCATATTTCACTGACGAGAATTCCCTGCTGACATATACCAACGGATTCCTTCAGAAGTACACCCCGTCCGCATCGAACCTCGGTTATGGAGACGGCTATTCCGATATTGTGGTCACGAAGCAGTCGACTGACTTCCTCACCAACGCATCCTGGACCCCGGACCTCCAGACGGGATGGTCCATAAGCAACTGGACGCCTGTCTACAATATCAACTATTTCCTCGTCCACATGCGTGAGGCCGAGGGGCTTTCGGAGGAGACATACAACCATTATGAAGGGACCGCAAGGTTCTGGAGGGCATGGCAGTATTTCGAGAAGGTCAAGACCTTCGGCGCCGTGCCGTGGTACGACACCCCTATCGACCCGGAGGACATGGTGGCCCTCTACAAGCCGAGGGACAGCCGCGAGTTCGTGATGGAGAAGGTCCTCGAGGACCTCGATTTCGCGTGCGAGCACTGCTACGACACCTCCCCGTGGATAAACAGCGCCAGGATAAACAGGTATATCGCCCTTGCGTACAAATCCAGGGTGTGCCTGTTTGAAGGCACTTACAGGAAATACCACAGCATAGACCCTTCCACCGGCGAGCCGTGGGTGGATAAAGATGCATCCGAGAAATTCCTCCGGGAATGTGTCGAGGCGTGCGAGGAACTCATGGAGGCAGGGGTCTACAGCCTGGTGAACAACCCGGCCAATGTTGCAACGCAGTACCGCAACCTGTTTACCCAGGAGGCCATAGACTATACAGAAATCATCTGGGCCAGGGAAATGAACGCGGGACTCACCACCACCCATGACCTCACATGGAAATACACGTCCGGAAGCTACGGCGAAAGATGGTCCCTCGACCAGGATTTCGTCAGGACATACCTCAACCTTGACGGCTCACGCCACACCGCGATGGGCGAGGAGTTCACCGATGAGATACAGAACAGGGACTACCGTCTGCAGCAGAGCATTATCACCCCGGGCTACCAGAAGCTCGCCGGAGGTGTGATGACACCTACCGCACCGGACTTCACAGTGACCCTCACCGGCTACCAGGTGATGAAGTTCAACCTCGATGACGAAACATACGAGTCAGCCTCAATCGCCAACAACTCCCTCCCTATAATCCGTTATGCGGAGATCCTCCTCAACTATGCGGAGGCGAAGGCGGAGCTGGGCGAGTTTGACGGTGACATCTGGGACAGGACCATCCGTCCGCTCAGGGAAAGGGCCGGGGTGAACGGTGACAGGCCTTCTACACCGGATCCGTACCTGCAGACTTATTACGGCATCAGTGATACCGACATCCTGGAGATACGCAGGGAAAGGGCAATCGAACTTCTGCTCGAGGGCCGCAGATATGACGACCTGATGCGCTGGCATCTGGGAGAGCTGCTGAACAAGCAGTGGTACGGCATATATGTCCCTGCCCTGGATACACCGTATGACCTGAACGGCGACGGTATCAATGATGTATGCGTTACGAACGGTTCGGCCGGAAGCGAGACAGGCGTGACATATATCCTTTTGGGAGGCACGTCGCTCTATACCCTCGAAAACGGTACGAGCGGACGTCTCATGTACAACTACGGCAGGAATTTCGATGAGCAGCGCTATCTCAGGCCTATACCGCGCACTGCCTTGAACATCAACCCCGACCTCGGGCAGAATTACTACTGGAGATAAATCCATTGAAAAATATTGACAATATGAAATACAGATATTTATCATCAATTTTGTTTTTCCTGCCAGTTTTTCTGGGCTCATGCCAGAAAGACGACCTGCCGGAGATCAAGACCCCTATAGCCGAGACGACTGACCTATACGGGGTAGTGACAGACAGCGAGGGGAACTACATGCCCGGGGTTGTCGTGAGCGACGGGTATTCATGCGCCGTGACCGACGGCAACGGAGTCTGGCAGCTGACCGCCAACGAATTCTCCTACCAGGTCTATGTCTCTATTCCTGCCGATTGCAGGGTTACGGTCAAGGACGGGTATCCGGACTTCTGGAAGAAGATAGAGAACGGTGTCTCCCGGTATGACTTCACCCTTGAGAAGATGTCCGCACCGGAGGACGAGTTCGACCTGGTGTGCGTCGCCGACCCGCAGTGCCAGACTGCGTCCAACGTATCGAGATTCACTTCCGAGACCGCTGTCGACCTCCGCGCGTATGCCGCCGGGGCGGAAGTGCCGAAATACGGTGTCCTGCTCGGAGACATAGGCTGGAACACGGCCAACACTGACTACACCAACGCTGTCTTCCCGCTGATGAAGGTCGCCCTCAAGGAAGAGAATGTCGGGATGCCTATGTTCTTCGTAATCGGGAACCATGACAACAAGGTGATAGAGGTGTCAACGGACAATTACACCGTGGCGCACGACATAGCCGCCCAGCGCAATTTCGAGTATGCCTTCGGCCCTGTGAACTATTCCTTCAACAGGGGAGAGGCCCATATCGTAGTGATGGACAATATCATATTCCCGAACCATGACGACTACTACCTCGGATTCAGGGATGACCAGGTGGAATGGCTCAGGCAGGACCTCGAGTCCGTTTCAAAGGACAAGATGCTTATCCTGTGCGTCCATATCCCCATAAGGGCCAATGAAGGGAACAATGTCGACAAGGTAGTTGAGCTTATCGAGCAATTTGCCGAAGTGCATGTCATGTCTGGCCATACCCACTATGCCGAGAACAACGAGTATGACGGCCATTACGAGCATGTGCACGGTGCCGCATGCGGGGCGTGGTGGAGGACTGTGATCAATGCGGACGGCACTCCTAACGGCTATTCCGTATACCGCGTGGACGGGGCCTCTTTCAGCAACTGGTACTACAAGTCTGTCGGTTTCGACAAGGACTACCAGATCAGGCTGTACCGCGGGAACCTCAAATATATGGACGGATATGCATCGCAGTACGAGTTCTATTACAAAGGGGAGGGCGACATAATCGCCAATATCTGGAACGCCGACAGCGGGTGGACCGTAACAGTATTTGAAGATGGTATCGAGACCGGGAAAATGGAGCCTTACGGCTCCGGTGCGACAAGGCGCGACGCATGGGCTTCAGGCTATCTCCTCGGTGTCCTCGGGCTGAGCGGGACGAGCTATGACAAGTCCAATGTCAGCCATCTGTACCATTATACGCTCAAGAACCCGGACGCTTCATCCGTCAGGGTCGTGGCAACGGATTCTTTCGGCAATACCTACGAGCAGACAGAATTCACCCCTAATACTACTGCCGGCTTCCCTGAGGCCATCATGCCTGGAAGTGATACGGGAGAATAAGACATGATACCATGAAGAAATTGCTTGTTATAATTCTGTTTCTGGCATTGGGCTCCGTAACGGGGCTCAATGCCAGTGACTTTTCAGTCACACGTCTAAAGTGCGAGTATATGGACTCCCCTGTGGGCATAGGCACCCTGGAGCCGCATTTCTCGTGGCAGTCGGTGTCCATTGAACGTGGCTTCGTGCAGGGCGCGTATGAAATCATCGTCGGGGACGATATGCAGCAGGTGGCCTCCGGCCGGGGGAACATGTGGTCGGAGAAGTGCAAAAGCCGCAATTCGCTGCATGTCCGGTATGGCGGGAAGCCGCTCAGCCCCGGTACCGAATACTACTGGTCTGTAAGGATCTATGACAGCAAGGGGAAACCTTCCCCGTGGGCTCCGGTCCGCAGCTTCTCGACCGGGCTTGTTTCTGAAAAGGACTGGTCGGGGGCCAGGTGGATAGCGATGGAGGTCCAGCCGGACAGTCTTAGGATTGTCCCTGGCCAGGAGTACAACAAGCTCAAGATAGGCGACAGGGTCACCGCGACCAATGCCCTCCCTCAGTTCCGCAGGGAAGTCAGCGTATCAGGGTCCCTTAAAAGGGCCGTGGCCTATGTTTCCGGTCTCGGCCAGTTCGAGTTTTTCGTGAACGGGGAAAAGGCCGGGGACCATTTCCTGGACCCTGCATGGAGCGACTACGACAGGATGGTATGCTATGCCAGCTTCGATGTCACGGACATGCTTTCCGAAGGCGACAATGCCCTCGGGGTGATGCTCGGTAACGGCATGTACAACGTTCCGAGGGAGCGCTACTACAAGCTCCTCATGTCCTACGGATACCCGATGATGACACTGAAACTGGACCTTGAGTATGCGGACGGCTCGCACGAATGTGTTGTCAGTGACGGCAGCTGGAAGTGTACGGCCAGCCCGGTGACCTACAGCAGCATTTTCGGGGGAGAGGACTACGACGCGACTAAAGAGAAGACAGGGTGGATGCTGCCCGGCTATGATGATTCGGAATGGAAGGACGTGCTCTTTACCTCCCAGAAGGGGAAGCTGACTGCCCCTGTGGCCGCCCCTGTCCGCGTAATGGAGGAGTTTCCCGTATATTCCGTCCGGAAGACTAAATATGGGGCATGGCTCTATGACCTCGGGCAGAACTTTTCAGGCATACCGGATATAACCGTCAGGGGAAGACGCGGCCAGGCCGTGAAGATGCACACCTGCGAGCTTTTTGACCCTGCCGTGGATTCGATAACGGTCCATGGGGGCTACCGTGGAGAGACATGTTTCACCTATACCCTGAAAGGCAGCCCGGAGGGCGAAAGCTGGCATCCGCAGTTCACGTACCACGGTTTCAGGTACGTGCTTGTGAGCGGTGCAGTCCCTGCTGGGGAGCCGAACCCTGAAGGTCTGCCTGAGATAACACTCATGAAGGGCCTGCATATCAGGAACTCCACCCCGTCCGCCGGACGCTTCGAGTGCTCCAACCCGCTTCTCAACCGTACCGAGGAACTCATCCGCTGGGGAATCAAGAGCAATATGGTAAGCTACCTTACCGACTGCCCGCACCGCGAGAAACTCCCTTGGCTCGAGCAGCTGCACCTGATGTTCGGCTCGTTGCAGTATTCGTATGACATGTACAGCTTGTACTGCAAGATGACGGCCGACATGGCCCTGGCCCAGACGGCCGGCGGGCTTGTCCCGGACATCGCCCCTGAATATGCCAGGTTCCTCGACGGGTTCTACGATTCTCCGGAATGGGGGAGCTCCATGGTGCTCGTCCCGTGGCTTGTGTATGAGTACTACGGGGACGATTCCCTGATAAGGAAATACTATGACAATATGGCCAGGTATGTGGCCTACCTCGGCAGCAAGTCCCGGGACCACATCCTTTCCCACGGCCTTGGCGACTGGTGCGACCTCGGACCGAAAAACCCTGGCCGTTCGCAGCTCACTTCGCTTGCCGCCACGGCCACACCGGTATATTATATGGATGCCGTGACAATGGCAAAGGCGGCTTCTCTGCTCGGTAAGGACAGTGATGCCAGGAGGTATGCCTCCCTTGCGGACTCGATCAGGGTATCGTACAACGGCAGATATTTCAACAGCGAAGGATGTTTCTACGACCGCAACAGCCAGACAGCCAATGCTATGGCCCTGTGCGCAGGCCTTGTCGCCCCGGAGGATTGTCAAGGTGTCCTGGACAACCTGGTCAAGGACATACGCAGCCGCGGGAACGCCCTGACAGGCGGTGATATAGGATACAACTATATCCTCCGTGCCCTGGAGGCCGGTGGCAGGTCGGACGTCATTTTCGACATGAACTCCAGATATGACGTGTACGGTTACGGATATATGCTGGCCAAAGGGGCCACTGCCCTGCCCGAGTCATGGCAGGCCCTTCCTATGAAGTCCCACAACCATTTCATGCTCGGGCATCTGATGGAGTGGTTCTACTCCCATCTCGGAGGGATAAGAAAGGCCGACGGGGCAGTGGCGTTCAGCAGGTTCATCATCCGGCCATGCCCTGTGGGGGATGTGACCGGCGCCGATGTGGATTTCGAGTCCCCTTACGGCAGGATAAGCAGCGAATGGGAGAGGTCCGGAGGCAGGTTCTTCCTCAATGTCGAAGTGCCTGCGAACACTCAGGCCGAGATTTTTGTCCCGGCGGAGAAGGGGTCCCTTGTCACTGAAGGAGGAATCCCGGTCGGGGAAGCTGAAGGCCTGGAGGACCTGGGGTATGAGGACGGCTGCAGGCACCTTTCCGCGGGGTCGGGCACCTACAGGTTTGAAGTGGAATTGTAACGGATTGACATAATTATAATAAATAGGATGAGTCAAATTTGGCTCATCCTATTTTTATCCGTACTCCTGACGGAACTGTTCTCCCCTGCTACTTCCCGACCTGGAATGTCTGTGACTTTACCGCTTTTCCGGAGGCGTCATAGATGTTGATGGATATTTTGTCCGGGGTGACTTCGGCGTCAAGGCGGGTGAGGTTGTCATTGCACAGGACAGGGAAGTCGTTGCCGAGGGTACCGGGAGCGTCATACCTGTAGCGGTGGATGTGGGCGCAGAGCATCAGGTCGATTCCGGCCCGGTTCAGCACCGGCACGAAATACCTGCTCACCATGGCGTTCCCGTGCCATCCGTTCTCCCCCGGAGGCATGTGGCAGAACACTATCCTTGAAGCGGCGTTCCTGAATGCCTCGCTTTCAGTCACCTTTTCCAGCCATTCCGCCTCTTCCTTCACATAGTCTTCCGTAATCATTATGCCGAGGTTGCGTATGTCGCTGTCCGGTTTGTCCTCGCCTGAGTCGAGGACAATGAAGAAGAAGTCCCCGTAGCTGAACGTGTAGTATGTCTTCCCTGTCGGGGTCTGCATATAGTCAAGGTATTTTATGGCGTCATTCCCCCTGTACTCATGGTTCCCGCGCACCATATATACGGGTGTCTGGTCTGCGAACAGCTCGGAGGCGGACTTCATGTAATACTTCATTATGTCCTCCTCGGCCCTGACTTCGGAGGTCATGTCCCCGTTGAAGCAAACGAAATCGTATTTGCCCCTCGCGTCCTTGAACAGCTCCCTGAATGTGGAGTCGTTCTCGTGTACATCGTTCACTACCGCGAACTTTACGCTGTTCCAGTCCTTTTTCAGGGTCATCACGACAGGAGGGTTGTGCTTCAGGATGTCCTGTCCGTAGCCTTCCGTATAGACAATCCTTGTCCTGTGCTCCTGGGAAAGCACGCCTTTGTTCATGGCCCTGTACCTGTATGATGTGCCCGGCTCCAGCCCGGAGACAGTGACCTTGTGCATTTTCCCTATGGGCTTGCGTCCCATCCCGCGCTTGTCGTAGTACGCCTTCCTCTCCGTATTGTAGAAATGCGTCCCGTCGTCCGGGGCCACTTCTATCCATCCTACGGCATCCATGTTTGTCGTCCAGATGACTGTGAAGCTGGTGTCTGTGACGTCCTGCAGGTACGGGCCTCCCGATATTTTCACTTGGGCCCGGACGGCAGTCATAAATAAAACCGCAAATGCGGTACAAATAAAAAACTTTTTCATGTAATTGTTTTTTTTGATAGCACAAATGTAAGGTTTTTGATGTGAAATAAAACAAAATGAAAAAATTTTTTGCACAATAGAACTTTTATCCCGAAACAATATGCTTTCGTTTCGCAAAAAATTAACCGTAAATCGATTGCATAACGACGGGAAATACGTATATTTGCCAATCGAACAGACAGCCTCGTAAAGAAAATTTAATAACCGAATCCTATAATGTCCAGATTTTTAGATCCGCCTGCGGCCAAGCCGCTTCTTCCGAAAGAAAAAATCAGAAAAGTCTACAGTTCCATGAGATTCAGGGTCTTCATGGGTGCTTTTCTGGGTTATGCAGCTTATTATCTGGTAAGGAAGAACCTTTCCCTAGCCGCCCCTGGCATGATAGAGGACGGCTTGGTGGACAAGGCCGGCGTGGGTATTGCCATGTCTGCCGTGTCGATAGCGTATGCGTTCAGCAAATTCATAATGGGGAGCGTGTCGGACAGGTCCGATGCCCGCAAGTTCCTGGTTGTGGGGCTCGTCCTTTCCGCCCTTACCATGATGGCGGTCGGCTTCATCCCGTTCGGGGCCAACCAGGTCGTGAATGTAGCTGTTATATTTGTCCTGATGCTCATCATCGGGTGGCTCTCAGGCATGGGATGGCCTCCCTGCGGAAGGGTGATGGCCTACTGGTTCTCGCAGAACGAGCGCAGCTTCAAGATGTCGATATGGAATACCTCGCATACCTTCGGTGGCGGGTCGCTGGGGCTCCTGGTCTCGCTCGGCCTTGTCATTTTTGCCGGAATCGGGATTGAGCAGACATGGCGGGCCGCGTTCATTGTCCCTTCTGCCGTGGCGCTTCTCATCGCCGTGTTCTGCTGGTGGGCGATAAGGGATACACCGCAGTCTTGCGGACTGCCTTCGATAAATGACTACAGGAATGACTACTCCGGGGTGAAATCCAAGGAAAAGGCGGTGGAGAAGATACCGTTCAGGACGCTTTTCGTGGACTATGTGTTCAAGAACAGGCTGCTTTGGGTCATCGCCTTTGCCAATGCATTCGTCTACATGGTCCGCTATGGCGTGGGTGACTGGGCTCCCCTGTACCTCCAGGAGATGGACATCATGACCCCTGAGCAGAGCAACCTGGCCTTCGCCCTGCATAACTATGCCGGTATACCGGGCACCATCATCTGCGGATGGATTTCATCCAGGTTCTTCAAAGGGAGGTGTACGCCTCCAAATGTGATTTTCATGGGCCTTGTGCTCCTGGGGACACTGATATACTGGCAGGCCGGTAATATTGCCGGGTTCTTTGCCGGAGGGGCTTCCCCTGATGCGCTGGCTGGCCTTACAAGGGGGCTGATATATTTCGCTCTCATCCTCGTGGGGTTCTGTATCTACGGGCCTGTTGCCCTGATAGGCATACAGGCGCTCAACCTGGTGCCGAAGAACGCCGCAGGGACTGCCGCTGGCTTTGTCGGACTGTTCGGATACCTTTTCGGTGACGCGCTGCTCTCCAAGATGCTTATGGGTACAGTGGCCGAGAGCGCCGGCTGGCATGTGACTTTCATGATGCTTGCCGTGGCCAGCATAGTGGCCCTGTTTCTGTGTGCGCTCACATGGAACAGCGAGAAGAAGCTTGCCTCTGCCTGACTGATGCCGGTCCGGGGTTCCGGTGGCCTGTCCTGATTCCGGAAACTTGGATCTGTATACCGCACCGTCCACTCTGATGAGCGGCGGTGCGGCTTTCTTTTTACCGGAAAAGTGCTATATTTGCGGACGCTATGATGTTGCTGGAAATACTCGGTTTTTTGCGTCTGTCTTTTGCCGACATTCTCGATATCCTGCTGGTGGCGCTTATCATTTATCAGGTGTTCCGCTGGATACGCGGGTCTTCTGTCATCAGCAGTATTTTCATGGCTATACTCGCCCTGTACCTCCTGCGTGTGATTGTGGCGGCGCTGGACATGAGGCTCATGTCCGCCATCCTGGGTACGGTGCTGGATGTGGGTGTGATTGCGCTCATCGTCATCTTCCAGCCGGAGATAAGGAGGATACTGACCAAGATAGGCAGCACCTACCGTATAACTGCCAGGGGAAGGGACTTTTTCAACAAGATCATGGGATCTTCCGACACCAAGCTCGACAGCGGTGCGGTGAAGGAGCTTACCGAGGCCTGTAGGAGCATGTCCCTGGACAAGACCGGGGCCCTCATAGTGATCCAGCACGAGACGGACCTGGACTATATAGTCGACACCGGTGACAGGATAGACGCCGAGATAAACAGGCGCCTTATAATGAACCTCTTTTTCAAGAACTCCCCTCTGCATGACGGGGCCGTGATTATCATCAACGGACGTATCGCCGCGGCGAGGTGCACGCTCCCTATCACCGAAAAGACTGACATCCCGCCGAGCTTCGGGATGAGGCACAAGGCCGCCATCGGGATTTCAGAGGAGACCGACGCGGATGTGATAGTGGTGTCGGAGGAGACGGGGAGCATATCTTTCGTGAAGGGAGGACAGGTGAAGCGCATCGGCAACATCAACGAGCTGAAACTCTTACTTACAAATTCTTTCGCAGACCAGAAGACAAGCGAAGAGAGCAAGAATGCAGGATAGAAGTATGGCAGGAAAAGACACAAGGACAGAGCAGAAACTGGGGTTCGACAGGATAAGGAAGATGATTGCAGACCGGTGTTCTACCGAATATGCGGCAGGCAGGGTCGAAGAGGAGGATTTTTCTACGGACGCAAAGGAGATACGCCGGAGGCTTGTCCTGACTGACGAAATGCGCCTTATAATGATGTTCGAGGAGAGCTTCCCCGCATCGGGCTATATCGACAGCATAGGCTTTCTCAAGCCTCTCGAATACCCGTCTTCCCATATCGACCTCATATCGCTCAGGAAACTGAGGACCATGCTCGAGACTCTGGGCAGGGTCCTTGATTTTTTCGACGAGTCCAAAGAGGGCGTCTACCCTAACCTCAAGAAGATGTCCGCCCCGATAGCGGGGTTCCCCGTGGTCCTGCAGCGCATCGACGGGATTCTCGACCGTTTCGGCGAGGTGAAGGATACGGCTTCCGACGCCCTGTACGGCATAAGGAAGTCTCTCCGTGAGAAGGAGGGCGCCATTTCCAGGCGCATAAACTCCATCCTGAAGAAGGCGCAGGAGGACGGTATAGTGGACAAGGATGCCGGGGTGTCCGTCCGGGACGGCAAAATGCTCATCCCCGTGTCCGCCTCCAACAAGAAGAAGATACAGGGTTTCATATATGACGAGTCAGCCTCGGGCAAGACGGCGTTCATCGAACCCGCGGAGGTGGTCGAGCTCGACAACCAGATAAAGGAGCTCAAATTCGCCGAAGGCCGTGAAATACTCAAGATACTCCTGGAGTTCAGCGATTTCCTCAGACCGTATATCCCGGACCTTCTGACCGCCGCCGAATATCTCGGCGAAATAGATTTCATCATGGCGAAGGCACAGGTTGCGCTCGACATCATAGCCGGGATGCCCCTGATTTCCGATACCGGGGAGATGAATCTGCGCAAGGCGCGGCACCCGCTCCTGGAGAAGGCACTCAAAAAGGAGAAGAAGGAGATAGTCCCGCTTTCGGTCACACTCACGCCCCGGAAGCACATCCTCCTCATATCCGGCCCTAATGCCGGAGGCAAGTCGGTCTGCCTGAAGACGGTAGGCCTGCTGCAGTACATGTTCCAGTGGGGGATGCTCGTCCCGACGTCGGAGACATCGGAGCTGCCTGTGTTCGACCGTATCATGGTGAGCATCGGAGATGACCAGTCCCTTGACAACGACCTGAGCACCTACAGCTCTTTCCTCGCTGACATGAAAGAAATGCTGGCCCTCGCCGGCAGCGGCACACTGGTCCTCATAGATGAATTCGGCTCGGGGACAGAGCCTGCTGCAGGAGGGGCCATAGCTGAGGCCCTGTTGAGTGAGATAGACCGGCGCGGTGTCTACGGGGTGATAACCACCCATTATACCAACCTCAAGATGTACGCTTCCGGGGACACCGGGGTCGTGAACGGGGCCATGATGTTCGACGTGAAGAACATAGCCCCTCTGTTCAAGCTGGAGATGGGCCTTCCGGGCAATTCCTTCGCTTTCGAGCTCGCCCGCAAGATGGGCCTTCCGGAAAACATAGTGAAGGATGCGGAGAACAGGGCCGGGGAGAGCTTCGTGGACATTGAGAGGAACCTGCGCAAGATAGCCCGTAACCGCAGGGCCCTTGACGAAAAGCTGGAGAGGATACGCAATACGGACAGGACACTTGAGAGCATCACCGACCGCTACCAGAAGGAGCTCCAGGAGATCAAGTCCATGAAGAAAGAGATTCTGGAGCAGGCGCAGAAGGAGGCGGCCGAGATCATCAGGGGGGCTAACAGGCAGGTCGAGAACACCATCCGCACCATCAGGGAGGCCGAGGCCGAGAAAGAAATCACCCAGGAGGCAAGGAAGGAGCTCCAGAACTTTGTCTCCGTGCTTGCCCGCAAGAAGGAGCAGGAGCAGAAGGAGAAGGACGACTACATCGAGAGGAAGATAAAGCAGCTTGACGCCCGCCGGGAGAGGGCGAGGCTGCGGAAAGAGAAGAAGGCCGACGAGAAGACACGCCAGGAAATGGAGCAGCAGCGGCAGGAGCAGGAGAGGCTCGAGGCATTCAGGAACGCCCCGCTGAAAGTGGGCGAAAAAGTGCGCCTGAAGGTAGGCGGCATGGTCGGCGAGGTGGTGAAGACCTCCACCAAGAACATAATTGTCAACATTGGCAATATCAGCACGAAAATCTCCCCGGACAAGGTGGAGAGGATCAGTTCCAACGAGTTCAAGCAGGTGATGAAGGAGGCCCCGCGCCAGACTTCGTCCGTGAAATACGATTCGTCAATCTCCCAGAGGAAGCTGGATTTCAGTCCGGAGATAGACGTGCGCGGGGAAAGGCTCAACGACGCCCTTGACAAGGTGATAAAATATGTGGATGACGCCATCATGCTCGGAATGCCGAGCGTCAGGATAATCCACGGGAAGGGGACTGGCGTTCTCCGCGAGGAGATACAGAAGTTCCTCAGGACAATGCCGGGGGTGGCTTCCGTCTCTGACGAGCATATACAGTTCGGCGGGACCGGCGTCACTATTGTGACGTTCGACTGACAGCCGCCAGTGCGCACCGGAGCGCCGGCGGGGCTTCCGGTCATTAAAGTTAAGGTATTGAATATTAGTTTAATATAATTAAAAGTAATTCATCGAACTGACGTTAAAGTAAAATGTTGAATGTCAGTTAAGGCTGAACAGGAATTGGCATAATGACAAAAGAGGACATAAAAAAATACCTGACATGGAAGTGGGGTGCAATAGCGGCACTCTGCATAATATTCCTTGCTGTACTGCTCATAAAGATATTTTCCCCGGACGATGAGGCCGCGGCTTCAGGGGCGGGGCCGTCCGGTCCGCAGGAGGTCCTGTCCGGATTCTATTCTGCCCTGGTGTCTGGGAAGACTGCCGAGGCGGAGTCCTGGTGTGACACCATCGCCCCCGTAATGGAATATGTCGGGAACTTCACCGGCAGGACGCAGACCCTGTTCAGTGAGGCCGGGGACGCCCTTGCCATTGTACCGGACATGATAAGGGTGAGGGTTACGGGGACGAAGAAGTCCCGGGATGGCATGGAGGTTGCCTTCAGCCTCTGCCTTGAGTCGGCCGGCAAAGGGGATGGGGAGCCTGAGGAGAAGGAGATGTCAGCCACGATGAGGCAGGAGGGAGGACAGTGGAAGATTACGGACATAACAGCAGAGTAGGACGGGAAGGCGAGGACTTGTCATGCCGCTACCTTATCGGGAGGGGGCATGTGATTATCGACCGTAACTGGAGGGCCGGACATCTGGAGATTGACATAGTGAGCATGGCCTCCGATGGTATTCATTTTGTTGAGGTCAAGAGCCGCACGGTCCCTTTCGAGGCGCAGCCCCAGGAAAGCGTCACCCGCAGCAAGCAGAGAAAGCTGTATGCCGCCGCCCGCAGGTACCTTGCATGCAGGGATGGCATGCTGGCCGGGGAAATGGAATGCCATTTTGACATCATTTCCGTGATATTCCGCAGGGGCCGGGCCGACATAAGGCTTTTCCCGGACGCTTTCATCCCGGGGATATGAAACGGCGGGGGCAGTGCGGGAAAGCGGAGCCGGACAGGAAGCGCCGGTATGTCGGATCCCGGTATTTAAGGTTGGAATATTTATTTTTAGGATAATATTATTGAACATAAATTCGTCTTTCTGACGTCAAAACCATCAAGACATGGACAATAACCGATATTGTGTAATAATGGCAGGAGGGAACGGCTCCCGTCTGTGGCCTGCCAGCACTACCGCATGCCCGAAACAGTTCATGGATATAGCCGATACGGGCAGGACATCCCTCAGGAATACATACGACAGGTTCCTTTCCGTCATTCCGCAGGACAATATCATAGTGGTCACGGTCCAGAAATACAGGGACCTGGTCATGAGGGACATCCCGGAGCTGAAACGGGAGAACCTGCTCCTCGAGCCTTACGCCCGTGATACGGGCCCGTGTATCGCGTATGCGGCATATACACTGTTCAAGAGGAACCCTGAGGCTACGATGGTGGTGACACCTGCAGACCATCTAATCTTCGATGAGGACAAGTTCCGGGAAGCCATTGACAAGGCCGTGGAGTTCGTTTCGGAAAACGATGTGCTGATGACCCTCGGGATCACCCCCACAAGGCCGGATCCGAACTTCGGGTACATCCAGGTGACAGGGGGCAACGCCGCGCTGCAGAAGGCCGGGGCCATCAAGGTCAAGACATTCACGGAAAAGCCGGATGTATCCCTCGCGAAGGTGTTCATAGACAGCGGGGAGTTCTTCTGGAATTCGGGAATCTTCGTATGGACGGCTGGGACTATAATAAAGGAGATGGAAAAGCACATGCCCGAGGTGACCAGGGTATTCGGCGGATGGGAGCACGCCATCGGCACTGCCATGGAGGATGATTTCATCGGCAGGGCCTATACGGACTGCATAAAGATATCCATCGATTACGGCGTGATGGAGAAGACGGACAAGGCGTGGCTCTATCCTGCCGGGTTCGGCTGGTCGGATGTGGGGACATGGGAGTCCCTGTACACCTGTATCGGGGAGAAGGACCAGAACGGGAACATATACAATACGGCAAAGATCCTCACCGAGGACAGCCGCGATGTCGTCGTGTATTCCGATACGTATGACAAGCTGGTGGCGGTGAAGGGGCTTGAAAACTATGTTGTCATAGATACGGGACGGGCCCTGCTCATCTGTCCGAAGGACGACAGGAAGCTGAAGGAGTTTACGGCGAGGCTGTCTATGCCGGGGTTTGAAAATTACAGATAACAGGTTTCTAAAACAAATCATATCATGGAACTCGAGAAACAGATACAGGCGGACATCATGACCGCTATGAAAGCGCATGAGACCGTGCGTCTTGCTGCGCTTAGGGGGATCAAGGCTGCAATATTGCTTGCAAAGACGTCCGAGGGCGGCAGCGGGGAAATTACCGATGCCGAGATTGTGAAGATTATCCAAAAGCTTGTTAAACAGCGTAAGGAAAGTGCGGAGATATATTCCGGACAGAACCGTCCGGAGCTTGCCGAGAACGAGCTTGCCGAGGCTGCGGCAATGGAGGTCTATCTCCCGAAGCAGCTCAGTGAGAGTGAGGTGAGGGAAATCCTCAAAGGCATAATCGCCGAGACCGGAGCCTCCGGCCCATCAGATATGGGCAAGGTCATGGGTACGGCTACCAAGAGACTTGCCGGGCAGGCTGACGGCAAGATGATCAGCACTTTGGTAAAGGCCCTCCTGTCAGAAAACAAATAACACGGACACGATATGATAAGTATTGCCGAACGCCACAAGTTTATAAAGGAGCAGCTTGCAAAGAACGGTTTTGTCAGGGTGCAGGACCTTGCCGACCAGCTTGGTGTGACCGGGGCGACAATCCGGAAGGACCTGCGCATCCTGGAAAGCCAGAATGTCCTGTACAGGACCCACGGCAGCGCCTCTCCTGTCAAGCCGCACGTGATGGATATAAGCATCACGGAGAAGCAGACCCAGAACATTGCCTTGAAAAAGATGATTGCAGATGCGGCACAGAGGACCATTACACCTGATGATGCGATAATCCTCGCCTCAGGCTCCACCGTCACTGCATTTGCCGAGATCCTGCATCCGATAGGGAACATCAATGTGGTCACACCTTCATTGGGCATTGCCGTCCTGCTGAACGAAAAGGAGAACATAAAGGTGCTGGTCCTCGGCGGCGAGATGTACAAGAATTCGCTTTCAGTGCGCGGGATCTATGCGGAGATGGGGCTGGCCAACGTCAGCTGCTCCAAGCTGTTCATCGGATGTGACGGGATCGACTTCGAGTCGGGCATCACATGCGCCACCGTAGAGGAGGCAAGGCTTACCAATGCTATGATGAAAGTGGCGTCAAAGACAGTGGTCCTTGCCGATTCCTCCAAGTTCGGAAGGCGCGGATTCGGCAGGATAGGCAATATCGAGGATATAGACATCATCATCACCGACTCCGGCATTCCTTCCACTATGAAAGAGCAGATGGAAGAGGCCGGAGTGCAGATAATCATTGCGGGATAGGATGTAAATCGATGTCCGTCTTGTCCCCGGTAAGGCATCCATGCCTTTTGTCTATTCCACTCCCCAGTCTGTGGCAGGCTCGGGGCCCATCTCCAGGACAAGTTCCCCTCCCTTCAGGAGTTCCGAGGCCGGGAACTTGAATGATTCAAGAGGTTTCCCGTTGAGGACTGCGCTCTGGACGTAGATGTTGTTGCGGGATGCGTTCCGGGCCCTGATGGTGAATTTCTGTCCGCGCCCGTACCTTCCTCCGAGGTCGATTACCGCCTCTTCGAACAGCGGGCTGGCGATTTCGTAGACAGGTGTGGTGCTGCATCCCCCGTCAGTCTGGAACAGGCCGAGAGAAGCCATGACCGCCCATGCGCTCATCTGCCCCTGGTCTTCGTCGCCGAGATAGGCGTTGGCTGTCCCGCAGCCGTAGTAGCGCTCCAGGATGGAACGGCTCCATCTCTGGGTATGCCACGGGTATCCGGCCCAGTTGAAGAGGAAGGCGAAGTGCATGGACTGCTGGTTGCCCTGGACTATAGGGTGGTCCCAGTACTGGTCGTTAGGGGCGTTGTAGCGGAATGCCTCGTCCTGGTTGAAGCCCCACAGGAGCCTGTCGGTGAATCTCTTGTTGCCGATTTTCTCCACCAGAGCGGGGACATCCTGCGGAACGAAGAAGGTGAGCTGCCATGCGTTACCCTCGACATAGTGCCGGTTGGCCCCGCTGCGGAACGGGTCGAAGTCCGGGAGCCACAGGCCCTTGCTGTCCTTCATCTGGCAGTAGCCGTCCTCGCTGATCACGTTCTGCCACCAGTAGCCGCGGTCGTTGAACACCCTGTACAGGCTGTCCTGGCCGAGGGATTTCGCCAGCTGTCCTACGGTCCAGTCATCGAAGGAGTATTCCATCGTGTTGGAGAATCGGCCCTTGTCATAAGGGACGTAGCCGTACTGCATGTACGCCTCCAGGTCGCGGTTCCCTGCAAAACCTGTGAACACTTTCTGTGCGGGTGTTGTCTGCATCTTCACAGCGGCCTCCAGGGCTTTCTTTCCGTCGAAGTCGCGGATGCCCATCTGCCATGCGCCCACTATCTGCGGAATCTCGTGCTCTCCGACCATCACGGGAATGTAGTTGAGCCCTGCAGGGCCTTTCGCCAGCCATCCGTAGGCGTCGTACAGGGCCAGCTGGGAGCGGACCCATCTGCCGGACCATTCAGGGGTGACAAGGTTCCAGAACTGGTTGAGGTTCCAGAATGTGTTCCAGAAGGCGTCGCAGCCGAGCATCACGTCGTTCTGCGGATCTGCCACGCGGTGGACTCTGCCGTCGGTGCCGCGCCATTGGCCATTGACGTCACTCCAGATGTTGCGGCTGCAGACGGACCGGTACATATTGTTGTAGAAACGCACTTTCTCCAGGCGGTCTGAGGTCTTGATTGCCAGACGGCTGAATATGCTGTTCCATGTGTCTTTCTGGTGCTGCACCACGGCCCCGAAGTCCCACCCGAAAGGTTCCGTGACTTCTTTGAGCAGGTTCTCGGATGCGTTCTCTACGCTCACCAGCGAGATGCCGGAGCGCACCTGCACAACAGGACACTCCGCAGGGTCGAATGTTGCGAAAAGCCCCGCCTCGCTGCACGGCCCGTTTTCCAGTCCGGCTGTGTCCAGGTTGATGGTGCCGTCGCACCAGCTCCCCAGACTTTTCATAGGGCGGTCGAATTCTATCACGAAATTCAGGAGGTAGTCCTGGTCGGCATCGTTGCTCCACACTCCCGGCGAGAGCTGGTGTACATACCCCTCGATACGGCGGTCGCCCGTTTTCTTTACCTTAACCTCCCTGATCTGTATCCCGTATTCTGTCTGCGGGTGCAGCTCGATGAGGATGCGCCCCTCTCCGCGGTCGGCAGGGAAAGTGAATCTCTCGAATCCGCAGCGGGTGGTGGCGGTGACCTCTGCCTTGATGCCGTAGTCCGTGAGGTCGGCGGCATAGTAGCCTATCCCTGCCTGCTCGGTGCGTTTATTTATGCGGGAGCGGTATCCCTCGTCCGGTTTCTGCTCGTCACCCACCCGGGTCTCCAGCTTTCCGTTTGCCGCCATGATGCCCAGGCCTCCCAGGGTCCATTCATGGATGTGGCTGAAACATCCTATGTTCTCGAAAGACGGCTGGTAGCCTGCCTGCCAGCCCGCGTTCTGGTTGTCAGGGCTCATTTTCACCATGCTGAACGGCATCCAGGGGCCAGGCGCTATCATCCACCGCGAATGCGCCGTGCCGATCCTCGTGTCCACATAGTCCGCCAGGGTCCCGGTGCGCTCCGGAGTGCGGACCACATCGCCGGAAGCTATTTCCCTGCCGTCGCACAGGACGGAATAGCGGCTTTCCCTCTCCTTTTTCACGGCCGGCATAGGGACCTCGAACTGGTACCGCCCTTTCTCCACTTCGGATGAGAAGATCTCTTTCCCGTCCAGCTCCACGCTCAGTACCGGCTCCCCTGAAAGATGCTCCACGTCCACGATAAGGGGCTGGACATTCTTTTTCCCGGCCGGGATTTCGTAGTCTGCGGCCGCTATGTCCCGGATGAACACTTTTCCCGGTCTGCAGACGGCTGCGGGCGCATCCCCTTCCAGTGCTATCCGGTCAAACAGTATCCACGACCCCTCCAGCACGGAGATGCAGATCCGGTTGCCGCCTTTTTTCAGCACTCCTGGCTCCAGAGGGACCCTTATGCTGTAAGGGGTGGCCATGCTGTAGTCCCCTGTCAGGGACAATGTGTCCGTCACCGGCTCCGTCAGCCCGGGCTTCTTCTGCGAAGCCATGTCCGCTCCCGGCGCAGAAAGCTGGAATCCGGCATCCTGCGTATTCACCTTCACTTTCACCAGCGGGAGGAACCTCTTTGAGAAATCCGCGAGGTCTATGACCAGCGTATATCCTTCTGCAGCAGGTTCTTCCTCCAGGCCGAAAAGTATGTTCACCTGGTGGGTGCGCCATCCTGCAGTAGACCATGTCCCGCCCCATGTGTCGGCAGGTCCAGGAAGTGTGTACGGGAAGTCTCTGTCCGGAGAGGACCAGCCTACGAGGAAGAATTTGTCCTCGTATCCAAAGTCATTGGCAATGAAGTCCCTGAACCCGGCGGGGGCGAGCGCGAACCCGTCGGCTCTCCTGTCCGCCTCTCCGATGTTCCATACGGTATGGCCATTTGCCGCTGCGGCACAGCATGTTGCAGCCATGCATACGGCGGCAGCTAAAAAACGTTTCAGCATAATGAATAAAATGTCAATTGATTGGAATCAGAAGCTGTTTAGATTTTAAACGGCTTCCCAGTGTCATCAGGTACAAATATCAGAGAATATTCAGACATATCCAAATTATTTATGGCAGCCCGTGCTCCCGGCAAGATTCCCCGACTGACGCCCGGGACGACAGACGGGACGGTTTTTCCGGTTTCGGCCGGTGTCTCCGGAAATGACAGAGGGTTATTCGGGACGAGTATGTAAGGACTGTCATAACAGTGCCGAATCCCGGCGGGTGCGAATAAGAAGAGGATGGGTCAATAATCTGGCCCATCCTCCGGTGTTGTAAGAAGCAGATAACAATGTTATTTCTTGGTGAGGTTGAAGTCGATATCCATCGCTTCGAATTTGTCAAGTTTATTTCCTGCTACTGTTACCTCTGCCGCAGTCAGACTGAATACAAGATTTTTTGACTCTACTGTGTATTCTCCTGTTCCTTTTGCATTAATAGTAACTTCTACATTAAGGGCATTCTCTCCTTCCCCTGCAGTAATTTTCAATACTTCTGGTGCGAGTTCAAGAGAAATACCAGCCTTGTCTTCGTTTACAGTAGCGGTATAAGGTATCTTATAGTCAACCTGTCCTACAAGGTTTACGATACCATCGGCATTATTTTCACCGACAATTGCCGCTACAAGGTCGCGGATAGGGAAGTCAGTGAATTCGATATCAGTAGCTGTCACTTTAGCTGCCTTTATTTCAGTGCCTGTCTGGCTACCTTCTTCGGTTCCGTTATTTTCAGATGGAGCTACTACAGGGATGGACATCGTACCTGTATAGTCCCCGATTACGGCAGTAGCGTCAACGTCTGTAGAACCATCTGTCCCGTTGTCATTCCCATTGTCCTTGTCGCATGATACGAATACGCTGCCGGCAGCAATGAACAGGGCGGCTGCAGCCCAATTTTTCAATACTGAAATTTTCATTTTTTAAGGTTTTAAATAATACAAAATTGTCTTTGTCGTAAAAATAAAACTCCTTCATTCGACGTTTCACAATTTATTAAACCCTGCAGCCGGGAAATATTGCACCGGAAAATTTCAATTTTTTTTAGAAAAAAACGCCTCTCACATGTCTGAAATGGTATAATCTCCTGCATTCTCTGTAATTACCTTCTGGAGTTCTGCCGTGGAAATTTCTTTCCCTCCGGTGAATTCCACCTCCGCTACAGGCGGGTCGAGGGTTACGGTGGCACTGATTCCTTCAATGCTGTTCAGGGCTTTTTCCACATGCATGCGGCAATGTCCGCACATCATTCCGTCTACTTTGTACTTTTTCATGACTTTTTTTTCTTTGGTTTGTATTGTGGTACTGTCATCCGTATGGATAACTTGAATTTTACTTTTGTTTTTCCATGCCCTTCTGTATTTCAGCCTCAGGCTGTTGCTCACGACACTGACGCTGCTCAGGGCCATGGCGGCGCCTCCGATCATCGGGTCTAGCAGGAAGCCGTTCAGCGGATACAGGACCCCGGCGGCGACCGGGACGGCGATAAGGTTATAGATGAATGCCCAGAAGAGGTTCTCGCGGATGGTCCTTACCGTCATAGCTGAAAGCCTTATGGTCTGAGGGATTTTCTTCAGGTCGGAAGAGAGGACGGTGACCATGGCCGCGTCCATGGCGATGTCGCTTCCCTGTCCCATGGCAATGCTCAGGTCGGCCTGGGCGAGGGCCGCGCTATCGTTGATCCCGTCACCTGCCATAGCGACCTTGTAGCCCCCGCCCTGGAGAGAGCGGATGAACCCGATTTTGTCCTCCGGGAGGACGCCGGAGCGGTAATGCTCTATGCCGCAGGCTGTTGTCACGGCCCTGGCGGAAGCTTCATTGTCCCCTGTGAGCATATATACCCGGATGCCCATTTTACGGAGTTCGGCTACCGCTTCCGGTGAGGTTGGCTTGATGGCGTCCTCTATGGCGAGCACCGCGACGGCCCCGGATGTGTCTGCAAACCATATTACGGTCCTGGCCGCGGATTCCCATTCCCCGGCCTGCCGCTCCATTTCCGGAGGGATCTGTACTCCGGCGGACTGCAGCATCTCACGGTTTCCTGCCATGAACGTCCGCCCGTCTGCAGTACCCCGGATTCCGCGTCCCGGTACGGCTTCGAATGAGGACGGCTTCCCGGAAGGCTCCCCGCCCTCTGCCGGGACAGGGCATTCCGGGTGGTCTTTCTCAAGGTATTCCACCACGGCCCCGGCAAGCGGATGCTCAGACTTTTTCTCAAGGGCAAGGAGGATACGCCGGTATTCCTCCTGTTTCCCGGGTGTGGCCCACATGCATCCGGTCACACGCGGTTTCCCTTCGGTAAGTGTCCCGGTCTTGTCAAGGACTACGACGTCAATCTTCTTTGCAACCTCCAGGCTTTCAGCGTCTTTAATCAGGATGCCGTTTTCCGCCCCTTTGCCTGTCCCGACCATGATTGCAGTCGGTGTGGCCAGGCCGAGGGCGCACGGGCAGGCGATTATCAGCACTGTCACCATGGCCAGAAGCCCGTGCGTGAGTCCGTCCTGCGGGGCGAATACAGCCCAGCCGATGAACGTTATCACGGAAATGGCCATGATGACCGGCACGAAAACCGAGGCTATCTTATCGACCGTCTTCTGTACCGGGGCCTTTGTACCTTGTGCATCCTGTACCATGTGTATGATCCGTGAGAGCACGGTGTCTGTCCCGACCTTTTCCGCGGCCATGCGGAAAGCCCCCTTCTGGTTCACAGTCCCGGCATAGACCCTGTCTCCGGGCTTCTTCGCTACCGGGACAGGCTCGCCGCTGAGCATGCTTTCGTCGATGAACGAATCCCCGGAGAAGACCGTCCCGTCTGCGGCGATTTTCTCTCCGGGTTTCACCGACAGGATGTCCCCGGGCCGGATCTGCGATATCCTTACGGTCTTTTCACCGTCCGGAGTGATGACGGATACTGTCTTCGGGCGGAGTCCGGCCAGGCGGCGTATTGCGCTTGAAGTGTCGCGTTTCGCCCTGTCTTCGAGCAGCCTGCCTATGAGTATGAATGAGATGATCATGGCGGAGGACTCGAAATATACATGCGGGGTGATTCCACGGGAGAGCCAGAACTGCGGGAAAAGCATGTTGAACACGCTGAAAAGCCATGCTATCCCTGTGCTGCATGCCACGAGGGTATCCATGTTGGCGCTCCCGTGCCGCAGCTGTTTCCATGCGCTTGTGAAGAACCCGCGCCCGAGCCAGAACACCACCGGTGTCGAGAGGGCGAAAAGGATGTATTTCATCCACGTCACGTCCATGAACAGCATCCCCAGCACCATGAGCGGGATGGAAAGGACGATTGCCGCGACAGTTTTCCGTTTCAGTTCCCGGTAATGCTTTTCATGTATGCGTTCTGCTTCTTCGTAAAGCCTCTCCTCTCCGTCTGCTTCCGTGCAGCCGGCCTCCTCTGCACCGGCGGCAGCATCTCCTTCCGCCGCCCCGTATCCTTTCCCGGGCATGACCAGAAGGTCGTATCCTGCATCCCGGACCGCCTTCCGGAGATCTTCCGGGGAGCATTTCTGCGGGTCGAATACTACATGGGCCACCGCGGAGGCATAGTTCACATCCGCCTGTATTACACCTTCCTGCCTGTTGAGGGTCCTGTCCACCCGCGCGGCGCATGAGGCGCAGCTCATCCCCACCACGGGGAATGACATCTTGATATTGTTTTCCATGCCGGCAAAGATATGATTTCTTCCTGCCGCCTTTTTACACAATTATGGAAATTTCTTATATGACTGTCCGCATTAAACCATTTGCAGCCTGGCCGTTTTCTTATCTGTTCTGGAGGTGGGAGGCCTGCCCTACACCTTGTCCAGAGGAATCATGGGCTTGTGCTTCAGTGCCCTGAACTCCCGCGGGGAGAGCCCTGTCACGCTTTTGAACTGGGCGCTCAGATGTGCCGGGCTCGAATAGCCCATGAGATCGGCTATTTCGCTGATTGTCATTTCGTCATAGACAAGCAGCTCTTTCACCCGCTCGATTCGCTGGGCGATATAGTATTTCTCGATGCTCATGCCTTTCATTTCGGAGAAGAGCTTGCTCAGGGCGCTATAGTCCGAATGGCACTTCCCGCTGAGATACTCCGACAGGCTGACTTTCCCCGGGGCGTCCGGGCTGTAGTGGACCAGCTCGATCACAGCTGTCATTATCCTTTCCAGCATCCTTGACCGGCGGTCATCAATCATTTCGAACCCGTAATCCGCAAGGGCTTTCCTCAGGTCTTCCTTGCACCCTGGATCCGGTTCCCTTTCCAGGAGCACGGTGCCCAGCTCGACTTTCAGCGGCTCTATGCCGGCCTTCCGGAAAATCTGCCTTACCGCCATAATGCAGCGGTCGCAGACCATGTTCTTTATGCGGATTTCTGTAGTTGCCATTGTCATGGTGCAGTTTGCGTGGATATACTTGCGGGTATGGGACAAATATCGTGATTTTCCTGTGATTGTTGTGCGTTGTTCTCCGTTTGTCCGTCTGGATTTATAAAAAACTGACCACAATGATCAAGAAATTTTTGACACTGGCTGCGTTTCTGGCAGCCGTTCCCGTGCTTCATGCGCAGGAAATCACACAGGAAGCAAAAGACAGGGCGAAAGCCCTTGTGGAACAGATGACCCTCCAGGAGAAGATCGACTATATAGGAGGATACAAGGACGGTTTCCATCTTATGCCGGTGGAAAGGCTCGGTATCCCGGAGATCAGGCTGGCGGACGGGCCGCAGGGCGTAAGGAACGACACCAGGAGCACCCTTTATGCGTGCGGGGTGGCCGCGGCGGCTTCATGGAACCCGGAAGTGGCCGGAATGATGGGCAGGGCACTCGGGCAGGACGCCAGGGCCAGGGGCGTACACATCATCCTCGGACCTGCAGTGAATATCTATCGGAGCCCTCTGTGCGGCAGGAACTTCGAGTATATGGGCGAAGACCCGTACCTCAGCGGCCGTATGGCGGTGAGCTATATAAAGGGGATACAGTCTCAGGGCGTAATGGCTACGGTCAAGCATTTTGCCCTGAACAACCAGGAATACAGGCGGCATCATACAAGTTCCGATGCTGACGAGAGGACTATGAACGAAATCTACTTCCCTGCATTCCGTGCAGCAGTGCAGGAGGCCGGTGTCGGGGCTGTCATGACCAGCTACAACCTTGTTAACAACGTACATGCCGCCGAGAATCCGTACCTTATCCGGCAGAAACTCCGCAAGGACTGGGGGTTCGAGGGCATAGTGATGTCGGACTGGACCTCCACATACTCCACTCTGGGCAGCGTAAAAGGCGGGCTCGACCTGGAGATGCCGCGCGCGTTCTATTTCAAGTACGAATTCATCAAGCCGATGATTGACAGCGGGGTCATAAGCGAGGCGGAAATAGACGAGAAAGTGCAGCATATCCTCCAGACTCTCATTGCTTTCGGCTTTTTCGACAGGCCGCAGAAGGATACGTCCATACCGGAGGACAACCCTTATTCCCGTGAAGTGGCATACCGTATGGCATGCGAATCCGCCGTGCTCCTGAAGAACGACGGCGCCCTTCCTGTCAGACCGGGCAGGAACAGCCGGACGGTCCTTCTCGGTCCGAATGCCGACCGGATCCCTTGCGGAGGAGGCAGCGGCAGGGTGGACCCTCTTTATTCCATATCGCTCAAGGACGGAATGCAGCAGCTCGGGAAAAGATTCCCGGTGAAATTCCTTCTGCCGTCTGAGGAGGGATCTCTCGACTATGACACCCCGGAAAATGTGAAGGCTATCGAAGACGCTTCTACGGTGGTGGTGTCCGTCGGTTTCGACATAAATACAGAAAAGGAGGACCATGACAGGACATTCACCCTTCCCGAGGGGCAGGACGACCTCATAGATTTCGTCCTGGAGCACAATGACAATGTCGTTGTGGTCGTCTATTCCGGCGGGGGAGTGGACATGAGCAGGTGGAACGGAAGGGTTTCCGCCATTCTCATGGGATGGTATCCGGGACAGGAAGGCGGGCTTGCAATAGCCAGGATGCTGGCAGGGGACTTCTCCCCGTCAGGAAGGCTTCCGATGTCCATCGAGGCCCGTCCGGAGGACAATCCTTCCTTCAACAGCTATTATCCGATAAAGCCGCAGACGAAGAGAGGTGCCACCAATGACAATGTCACCTATACCGAAGGTGTTTTCATAGGATACCGCGGCTATGACCGCAGCGGTACCGGCCCGCTTTATCCGTTCGGGCACGGACTGACCTATACGGAGTTTGAATATGGCGGCCTGTCAGTGACGCCTGCCGGAGACGGTTTCGATGTCAGGTTTACCGTGGAGAATATCGGGGAATACGATGCGGAGGAGGTGGCCCAGGTATATGTGGGTGCCGTCTCCCCTTCGGTGCCGCGTCCGTACAAGGAGCTTAAGGGGTTTGCCAAGGTGTCCGTAGGCAAGGGGCAGAAGAAGGAGGTCTCCGTCCATCTCGGGAAGGAGGCGTTTGAATACTATGATGTGGAAAGACACGGGTTTTCCCTGGAGGAGGGCAGGTTCAGGATACTTGTCGGTGCATCGGCGGAGGACATCCGGCTTGAAGGGGAAGTTGTCCTTTAGGCATGTCACATAAATAACATATCCTTATAAAGACGGATTGGTCAGGTGTTACGCACAAGACTTCTCCGTCTTTTTTCAGATCTTGTTAAGTTATTATGAATTTGTGTGTTATGTCTGGATTATTCTTTTGTTTTGTTTATATATTTGTCAGATATATTTTAAACTGTAATGGTTTCGGACGACTTGAATGAAAAGGAACTACTGGAGAATCTGGTTTCCTCCAGGGACGGGAAGCAGGCGTTTTCTGTGCTTTACAGGAAATATGCTCCCAGATGTCTTTCTTTTGTACTGTCCATGACCAAGGACATGTCTGTGGCAGAGGACATAACGCACGATATATTCGTAAAGATATGGCTGAAGCGGGACCTGGTCTCAAAGGCCGGCTCTTTCTCTTCCTACCTTTTCCGGATGGTGCGGAACGCGGTGATGGACCATTACGAGAGCAATGCCATCAGGCGCCGCTATGCCTCACGCCAGGCCATGGTGGGGGAGGAGTTCCGCGAGCTGGTCGAGGAGAAGGTCAATTTCGACGACCTGCAGCTCATAGTCTTCAAGGCTGTGAGCGACATGCCGGCACAGAGACGGCGCATATTCACGTTAAGCCGGTACGAGGGGATGGACAACAAGGACATAGCCGAAAAGTTCGGCCTTAACATACGTACCGTCGAGAACCATATCACCAATGCCCTTGCCGACATACGCATGGCCCTTTCGAAAATCTGAAAATCTTGTGAAAAAAAACGGTCCGGCCCGTGTGTTTCTCCGGCCCTGCCCGTCATAATCATGTAAATGCTCAGGAATGGCAGACAAGAAAATCAAAGAAATAATCAGCGCCTTTTTCCATAACGATGTCCCGGACCAGATACAGGAGACATTTGAAAAATGGATGCTCGACCCGGAGTCGTTCCAGGAAAAGAACGATGCGCTGGAGTCTTTATGGAAAGAGACCGTGGACTGCCCATGCTCCGGGGAGGACCTTCCCGTAAGTCCTGTGGACAGCGTATTTGGCGATGCTGCCGTTTCCCGCTCCAGGGACCGCCGGGGGAGGGGCGGGCGCATTGCACTGTGGCTTTCTTCCGCGGCGGCGGTCTTCTTTGCGGTACTCTCGGCCGTCCTGTATGTATCGGGCCGTGTACCGGACGTGTGCCTGGCGTCTTCAGAAGGGGCGAAGGCTTCGTTCACCCTTCCTGACGGCACGAAAGTCTGGCTCAACAGCGGCAGCACCCTGTCCTATTCCGACGGGCTCGGAGGCGGGAGACGGGTGGTCAACCTGGAGGGTGAGGCCTTTTTCGATGTGGAGAAGGATCCCCGGAGGCCGTTCATAGTCAAAACGGATGCCCTGGACATCACTGCCCTGGGTACGGAATTCACCGTATCAGCCTATGAAGGCAAGGACATCGGCACTTATCTCCAGGAGGGCAAGGTGATGGTGACCGGGCCGCGTATGGAGGACGGGCTGGTTCTTACGCCTGACCAGGCTGTGATATTTGACCGTACCTCGAACAGATACAAGGTGAAGAAAGTCAAGGCTTCCAACCATACCGCGTGGATCAGGGAGAAGCTGGATTTCTACAACATGCCCCTGTATGATATAGTCGAAACCCTGAGTCACTGGTACAATGCCGACATCAGGTGTTCGGACCCATGCCTCGCGAAAAACATAAACCTGTCCCTGACCGTCAGGCAGGAGCCTTTCAGGGAAATAATGCTCGCGATAGCGGAGCTGGTTCCATATAAATTAGAGACTCATAGCGAAAATAACGACACTAACGGCACTACTTATATAACCCTTTCTAAAAACTAGATTTATGCAACGAGTCAAACTATTGCTGGCAAGCATAGCGATATGCCTGTCTGCGGGAAGTGTCTCTCTGTATGCACAGGGACCTCGGGTGACCCTGGATATGCAGAATGCCACTGTCCTGGAAGTTCTGGAGAGCATAGAACAGATTTCCGACTATGCGTTCTTCTACAACAACGCTGACTTCGATACAGGCAGGAGGGTGTCGGTCAAGGCCGACAACCAGCCTGTGGAGACTGTCATCGCGAGCATCCTGCCCGGCTTCACATGCCGGATCGACAACAAGAAGATTATCCTTGTAAAGCCTGGGAGGGGCAATGACAATACGGTATCCGCACCTTCCGGCGGGGCAGGGAAATACGAGATTACCGGCGTCATTAAGGATTCCGGCGGCGAGCCCCTTGTCGGTGCGTCTGCCCTGATAAGGTATGAAGGCAAGCTGTACGGCGGTACTGCCGATTTCGAAGGGAAATTCTCTATTCTCCTTCCAGGGCAGCCGGAGCCGAATTCAAGCATCGTCTTTTCTTTCATGGGCTTCGTCGATGAAAGTATGGCGGTGGGAAACAGGTCGTTCTTCGATATCACCCTCAGGGACGATGCCACCGTCCTCTCCGAATCCGTGGTGGTGGGATACGGCGTGCAGAAGAAGGTCAACCTTACCGGAGCCGTCTCCGCAATTTCCGAGGAGGCACTGAAGGACAGGCCTGTGGCCAGCGTCGGGCAGGCCCTCCAGGGTATGATCCCGAACCTTAACATCACCCAGAATTCCGGCCGTCCGGGCGAAGGCTCCACCTATAACATCAGGGGTAACACTTCCCCTAACGGAGGTTCCCCTCTTATCCTGGTGGACGGTGTGGAGACATATCTCGACAGGATCAACTCCAACGACATCGAGTCTATCTCCGTCCTGAAGGACGCGGCTTCGGCAGCGATATACGGAGCCAGGGGTGCGTTCGGCGTCATCCTGGTGACCACCAAGAGCGGAAAGTTCAATACCGCACCAAAGGTGACAGCGGATGTCCGCTTCTCTTTCTCCGCCAATACGGCTTCGACCGATTTCGAGACCAGGGGATACTATTCCGCCAAGATAGCGGATCTGTTCATGTCAACCCAGGGCGGCGTGCCATACACGAGCTATACAGACTATGACTACCAGAGGCTCTGGGAGAGGAGGAACGACAAGGTGGAGAACCCGGAAAGGCCGTGGGTTGTTACAGAGATGCGCAACGGCAAGCTCTCGTATGTTTATCTTGCCAATTTCGACTGGTACAACTACATGTTCGACGAATCCCGTCCTACCCAGGACTATAATGTCAATGTCACCGGAGGCTCCAAGAATGTCTCCTATATGGTCAGCGGACGTTACTACCATCAGGACGGTATTTTCCGTATCGGCCCGGATGACTACGACTCCTTCAACGCCCGCGCGAAGGTGGACATAAAGATCAAGCCGTGGCTGAAACTGGGAGCCAACATCAAATTCTTCAACGGCAAGTATTTCTATCACGGCAACAACCTCCGCCGTCCTACACTCCACGCCCTCGCGAGCTTCGTGCCCGTGAACCCGGACGGCACCCCGGTTTCGCATACTGTCCTGACCAGTTCCGCATCCCATTATATTATGGACGGATACAGCGCAATGCTCCAGAAGGGTAAGCAGTGGGGCAAGCAGCGTACAACGGAATACACCACATCATGGACGCTTACGGCGGACATCACAAAGAAACTCAAATTCAATGCGGACTTCTCCTACAAATTCGGCTACCGCAGGAACGAATACAGGGACGCGACCGTCGAATATTCGATGTATCCGGGAGAAATCCTGCAGGAGTCCACGAGTTCTTATATGGACAGGCTCAGCGATACCGTCTGGGAGCAGAACAACTATGTGGCCAACGCCTATTTTGCGTATGACAACACATGGAATTCCGCCCATCACTTCACCGGCACGGCGGGCGTGAACTACGAGGCAAGGCACTACAAGGACCTGTCTGTCAGGAGAAACGACCTGCTTTCCGAGGAACTGTCCGACTTCAACCTTGCAACAGGCGAGGTCAGTACGCTGACAGGAGGTATAGACGAATATTCTCTGGCCGGCCTTTTCATGAGGTTCACCTATGACTACAAGTCACGCTACCTTGTCGAGTTCAACGGAAGGTACGACGGCTCGTCCAGGTTCCTGCCGGGGCACAGGTGGGGCTTCTTCCCTTCAGTGTCGGCAGCCTACAGGATAAGCGAGGAACCGTTCTGGACTCCGCTGTCAGGCGTATGGAACAATGCGAAGATACGTCTTTCCTACGGCTCCCTCGGAAACCAGAACATCGGCTATTATGACTATTACCAGACAGTAAGCACCAGCGGCAATATGAGCTATACTTTTGACGGCCAGAGTCTTGCGGGTCACGCTACTGTGAGCGACCCGGTATCTACCGGTACATGGGAGACCGTGGTCACCAAGGATATAGGCCTCGACCTCGGTTTCTGGGACGACAAGCTTACATTTACCGGTGACGTATATGTCAGGGACACCAAGGGCATCCTGACCATCGGCAAGCAGCTTCCTTCCATCTACGGGGCATCAGAACCGACTGTCAATGCAAACGATATCAGGACCACCGGCTGGTAGATCCAGCTGGAATGGAAGGATTCGTTCATGATAGGGGAGCACCGTTTCGACTACAACATCGGCGGAAATCTGGCCGACTACACTGCGGTCTATACCAAGGCGGACAACCCTTCCGGCCTGTATAGCGAGCCGTATGTCGGAAAGAGGCTCGGCGAGATATGGGGATTCACCGTCGGGGGCCTGTTCCAGAGCGACGAGGAGGCGGCCGCATATGCCGCGCAGGTGGACATGTCCCAGGTCTGCCAGGATTATTTCAAGTCTGTCGGAGAATATGGCAAAGGGGTCAGAGGCGGTGACATGAAATACCTCGACCGGGACGGTGACAATGTAATCACCTTCGGGAAGAGCACGCTTGATGATCCGGGTGACCGCAAGGTAATAGGCAACAGCCAGCCGCGCTTCCTGTATGGATTCCACGGAGGGTTCAATTTCTTCGGATTCGACTTCTCGATCTTCTTCCAGGGTATAGGGCACCAGGACTGGTATCCGGGTAGCGACAACCAGAGGTTCTGGGGACCGTACTCCCGCCCTTACACTTCTTTTGTCGGAAGGGACTTCATGGCGGACGTATGGTCTGAGACCAACAAGGACGCCTATTTCCCGAGGGCCAGGGGTTATTCAGCCCTGAGTGCGGGCTCCCTGTATTATACCAACGACAGGTACCTCCAGAACCTTGCATACCTCCGTCTGAAAAACCTTACCATCGGTTATACCATACCTCAGAAAGCCCTGCGCAAGGCCGGGATTTCCAACCTGAGGGTATATTTCAGCGGAGAGAACCTCTGGTACACCAGTCCGTTACATTCGAAGTATGTGGATCCTGAACTCTTGGCCGTGGCCAGCGACAAGAACGGTGATACCTACTCTTTCTACAAGACATTCTCATTCGGGGTGACACTCGAGTTTTAACATGGGAGGAGCATTATGAAACACAGATATTATCTTATATTGATGCTCGGTATGCCTGCCGCCGTATCATGCGACGACTTCCTTACCAGGCTGCCGCAGGACCAGCTGACGCCTGAGACATATTTCACTACCGAGACGGAATGTCAGCTGTTCACGAATGAATTCTACAACCTGCTGCCGGGGGGCGACGGCGTATATGGCGAGACTGATGACTATATCATCCCCCTGGAGCTTTCCAATGAAGTTATAGGCAACAGGACCGTACCGTCCACATCCAGTGCATGGAACTGGGACAGGCTCCGTGACATAAACTTTTTCCTGCAACATTCCAACCAGTGTGAAGATGAGAATGTTAGGCTTGAATATGAGGGACTTGCAAGGTTCTTCAGGGCATATTTCTACTTCGACAAGGTCAAGAGGTTCGGCGATGTGCCGTGGGTGGACAGGCCATTGGCCGCCGAGGATCCCGAACTCTATAAGGGAAGGGATGACAGGAAAGTGGTGATGCAGCATATCCTCGAAGACATAAATTTCGCGATAGATAACCTTCCGAGCACAAAGAACGTGTACAGGATCACCAGATGGACTGCCCTTGCACTTAAATCCAGGATCTTCCTGTTCGAAGGGACGTTCAGGAAATACCACGGTCTCGGGGACTGGGAGAGCTGTCTTGATGAGGCCATTTCCGCCGGCGAGATCTTCGTGAACACATCCGGATATACCCTCTATACTACTGGCGATACACCGTACCGTGACCTTTTCACCCTGCTTGAGTCCGACCAGTCGGAGATAATATTGTCCCGGGCCTATACATCGGCAATCGGACTTGTGCATGACTCGAACGGCAGGTTCACTTCTATTTCCATGGGCCGTCACGGGATTGCCAAGGATGTGGTCAACATGTACCTGATGAGTGACGGTACCAGGTTTACCGACAAGTCCGGGTTCGAGACCATGGATTTCTATGAGGAATGCCAGGACAGGGATCCAAGGCTAGCCCAGACCATCCGGACTCCGGGATATACCCGTATAGGAAGTTCCGTACAGCTGCCGCCTGACATGGCTGCCACCATGACCGGATACCAGATAATCAAATATGTCGGGGAATCCAGGTATGACTCGTACAATACTTCCGAGAATGACCTGCCTATATTCAGGACTGCCGAAGTCTACCTCAACCTTGCGGAAGCCAAGGCCGAGCGCGGCACCCTCACCCAGGCTGACCTTGATGTCACTGTCAACAGGCTGCGCGCGAGGGCCGGAATGCCTTCCATGAACATGGCCGCAGCCAACGCCGACCCTGACGAGTACCTCATGTCTGAGACTACAGGCTATACAGGGGTTACAGGGGAGAACACCGGTGTAATCCTCGAAATCCGCAGAGAACGTACCGTGGAGCTTATTGCCGAAGGATTCCGCTACTGGGACATCATGAGGTGGAAAGCAGGGAAACGTTTCGAAAGGGAGTTTCACGGAATGTATTTCGACGGCCCTGGCGAATATGACCTGGACCATGACGGATCTGTCGATTTTGTGATATATGAGGGCTCTGCCCCGGAACAGGAAGAAGGTGTGGTGTACAGGTCCCTTGCGGAGGCCAACCTCTCAGAGGGGAACCGCGGTTACCTGACCTTGCATAGCGATATAGAGCGCCATTGGGATGAGGACAAGGACTACCTGTATCCGATACCTACGGACGACATCGTCCTTACCGGCGGCGCGATAACCCAGAACCCTGGGTGGGAAGACGGAATTGACTATTAAAAAAGCTCTGCAATGAAATCAAGTATAAAGAACATATTGTCTACAGCCTTTATTACAGCCGTCTCCTTGACGGGATGCAAGAAAGGGCCTGATATGCCTATGGCCACTCTCGACCTTGGCATAGAGAGCATCATCGCCCCATATATGGGTGCGGAATACACGTTGTCCGTGAACAGCAACACATCCTGGGAGGTAGTCTCCTCCGATGAGACATGGACCTCTTTCTCGACGGCTGAATTTGTCGGGTCCACGGAGCTGACTGTACGGGTAGGCGGCAACGATGGCGATGAAAGGACGGCTGTCATCACGGTCAGGTCAAAGGACGGCGGGCTCGTCAGGGAACTGCCTGTAGTCCAGGCCGGAGTTTCGTCCGAGGGCTACATCTCCATAAGTGCCCTGAGGGAACTGGAGGGTGACGGGGACTATACCATCACCGGCAATGATGCCAGGATCAAGGGCTTTGTCGTGACCGATGCCGTATCCGGCAACTGGTTTGAGAACTCCTTTGCCATAGAGGATTCTTTCTCGGATGTAAATTCCGGCATAACTGTCAGTGTAACAGGAGACTACAGTGCGATTGAATTCGGAAATGAGATTTCCATTCCTCTTGAGGGTGCCGTGCTCGGCCGTAATGACAGCGGCTACCTTACCCTGACAGTTGCCGGGGAGCCTCAGCTGACAGAGACTACGCCTGTCGAGGTCAAGCCGCTCACGGTGGACCATGCTGCGATGCAGACAGGTGACTATGAATCCATGTATGTCAGCCTCAATGACTTCCAGGTGGTGCAGGAAAGCATTGGCGGGACCTGGGCCGTTTCTCCGAAGTTCGAGAATGCGGACGGGGACCGCATAGTGCTGCCCGTATCGGAGAACGCCGTCTTTGCATCTGTTTCATATAACGAAGGAGTGGGTACAGTATGCGGTATCGCGGGCCCGGCGGGGACAGAGCCTGAGCTCAGGCCTGTCAACCTCGACGGCATAGACCTTTCCGTGATGCGCATCGGTGTCAAACCTGGAATCAGGCAGCTTCCGTACGTGTTCCCGTTCTACTGTTCGGAACAGACCAATGAAACCCCTAAGTATATAAAATACAATAAGCTGTCATACAATGCTTCTACACAACTGGTTTCCGGGGTTATAGCCGAGGAACTTGATGAGACAGTCGGGGCTTATCTCGAAATGACTGTATATGGAAAATCCTCCGGAGATATATACGGTCCAAACTATTGGGCTGAAGTCGGTGCCCATGACAATATCAATGCTTCAAGTTTTGTATCGTTGGACAATGGAAAGACAACGCCTACATCAGAGTGCGGTTTCTGGCTTACCGTCCCTCTCCAGATGGATATGCCGGAGGACTTCAATGTTTCGTTCGGCCTTTGCGGGGCCGGGGACTGGGCCTTGAGTGAATGGGCATTGTCATATTCATCTGACAAGAAAGCATGGACGGAAGCCGGGAGTGTAAATATAGAACGGGTGACTGCCGGCGGAAGCTATTATTTCTATTATACTCTGCCTGTTCATCTTAACGCTCCTATCCTTGCAGGAAACAACCTGTATCTCAAACTCACTCCGCAGGGCAAGCGCTCTATCAGCGGGGCGAATACAGCTGACGGGCACGGTAATTCATGCCGTATAAGGCTGCACTCCGCTATCGTCATATCACAGGAGGTCGAAGGCGATACTTATGCTCCTGCCGGCGCCGTTTATTTCCAGCCGTTCGACAAGCTTACCGCCGGGATGGACTATTTCGTGGGCGAAAAGCTCGGGGCATTCGCGAACTACTGCGCAGGGGACATATCCACCTGGACCGAAGACCAGACCCAGGGAATGACCGGCGAGAAGGTCATGGAGCGTCCTGGCTATGCCCAGATAAGCTATGCCAATACTGAGACTCCGTCCGGCAGAACTGAATATTCCAATGAATTGGGTTATCTGACTACCCCTGCGCTCGGAGTCTCCGGAGATCTCATGCTTTCATTCAAGGCTGCTGCATACAGGTCTCCTGCGATAAGGAGCAAGAACACTTCCGGGCCGCCTGATGTCCAGAATCCGGACATTACTGAGGCGGTCGTTGAGATCATCGGTGGCGGTACGATAAACGGCAGCACAACGGCTACAGTGACAGGCCTGCCTACAGACTCCTTCAAGACATTCACCCTGAACATCACCGGTGCGACAGCCGGCACGCAGATAAGGTTCACCAGCGCGCCTGCCGATGGCCAGTTCTCGAGGTGGTTCATAGACGATATACTTGTAACGAAGTAAAATCCTGTATAAAATGAAAAAAATGACATTTCTGATATCAGTACTTTTTATGGGCCTTGCTGCAGCAGGTTGCAGCGAGACCCTGGACAATGCCGACTTCATCGAGGATTATATCTATCCTGAAGATCCGTCGGATCCAGGAGACGGCACGGATCCGGATGTTGTGGGCGAAAACCAGGTGAAGGTCATATCCTTCAATATGAGGACAGGCGGTGCGGACAACGGGACCCAGAATGCATGGGGAGCCCGCAGGGAAGGCATACCGGCGATGATGGCAAAGGAGAATCCTACCGTCATGGGTGTACAGGAGGCCCTCAGCTACCAGCTCACTTTCGTTACGGAGAATGTGCCCGGATACGAGTACTACGGAGTAGGAAGGGATGACGGCGGAAGCACCGGGGAGACGATGGCCATCTTCTACAAGACAGATGTCGTGGAACTCGGGGACCATGGCACATTCTGGCTTTCCGAAACTCCGGATGAGGTTTCATACGGCTGGGATGCGGCCTACAGGAGGACAGCGACATGGGCATTCTTCACAGTGAAGGCTACGGGAAAGAAGTTCTTCTATATCAACACCCATCTCGACAATGAAGGCTCTGAGGCCCGCGAGCAGTCCATGCGACTTATCTGTGACAAGCTCGCCGAGCTGAACCCGGACGGCTATCCCTCCATCCTTACGGCGGACTTCAATTCCACTACGGACAATGCCATTTTCGACCCTCTGAAAATGGTCATGCATGATGCCAGGACTGATGCTGCAGTGACAGACCAGTTCGGGACCTACAACGGCTGGGGCACGACCACCTCGACGATAGACCATATATTCTATTCGGATTTCACTCCGCTCGAGTACCATACCATCATGGACAGGTGGAACGGGGTGCAGTATATCTCCGACCACTATCCTATTTCGGCCCTGCTCGAATTCGAGTAGGACTGCCGGAATTTGCCTGCAGGAGGCGGTGCGCATTGTCAGCGTGCCGCCTTTTTTGTCATCCCTTCCTGTCCGGATCCGTTCCAAAAATGTTTCCAAAAATGGATTATTGCGGACAATCATGTAAATTTTTATTATCTTTAAAGGATTTTGACCCGGACATAATTAATAACCAATAACAATAACCGAAGTCTTATGACAAACCTGTTTTATCTGGTGCCGGCGGCAGCGGTGATTGCGCTGGCATTCGCCTGGCTCTTTTTCCGTCAGATGATGAAAGAGAGCGAGGGCACTGTAACCATGAAGGAAATCGCGTTGTATGTGAGGAAGGGGGCGATGGCCTACCTGAAGCAGCAGTACAAGGTCGTGACGATTGTCTTCGTCATCCTGGCCCTGTTCTTTGCCGTCCTTGCTTACGGGTTCGGAGTGCAGAACCCGTGGGTGCCGTTCGCATTCCTCACCGGAGGGTTCTTCTCCGGACTTGCCGGCTTCATCGGCATGAAGACTGCCACCTATGCCTCGGCAAGGACTGCCAATGCGGCCATGAGGTCCCTGAATTCCGGACTGAAGCTGGCGTTCCGCTCCGGTGCGGTCATGGGCCTTACGGTGGTGGGGCTCGGGCTGCTCGACATTTCAGTGTGGTACATCATCCTCGACCATTTCATAGGCGTTGAGGGGCCTCAGAAACTGGTGGTGATCACCACCACAATGCTGACTTTCGGCATGGGTGCTTCCACGCAGGCCCTTTTCGCCCGTGTGGGAGGCGGTATCTATACGAAGGCCGCTGACGTAGGGGCCGACCTGGTGGGCAAGGTGGAGGCCGGGATCCCGGAGGACGACCCGCGCAACCCCGCCACCATTGCGGACAATGTGGGGGACAATGTAGGTGATGTCGCCGGTATGGGCGCTGACCTGTACGAGTCATACTGCGGCTCCATTCTCGCGACGACGGCCCTCGGCGCCTCCGCGTTCTACGGGCTTGGGGAGGATATGCAGCTCAGGGCTGTGTTCGCCCCGATGGTCATCGCCGCCGTGGGTGTCGTCCTTTCGATAATAGGTATATACACCGTACGGACAAAGGAGGGGGCCGGGATGAGCCAGCTGCTGAAGTCCCTCGGTTTCGGGACCAACCTGAGCGCCGCCCTCATCGCCGTGGCGACATTCGGGGTACTGTACCTCCTCGACATCCCTAACTGGCTCGGGGTTTCGTTCTCTGTGATTGTCGGGCTCCTGGCCGGTGTCATCATAGGGCAGTCCACTGAATATTATACATCACATTCATACAAGCCTACCCAGAAGCTTGCGGAGAGTTCCAAGACCGGCCCTGCCACGGTGATCATTTCCGGTATCGGGCTGGGCATGATGTCTACGGCCATCCCGGTGATTACCATTGCCGTGGCTATCCTGCTTTCATATCTTTCCGCCATCAATTTCGATATTGCGGGCATGCTTTCCGCAGAGAACCTCAGCATGGGCCTGTACGGTATCGGCATCGCTGCCGTGGGCATGCTTTCCACCCTCGGCATCACCCTGGCCACTGACGCGTACGGCCCTATTGCCGACAATGCGGGCGGGAACGCCCAGATGAGCGAGCTGGACCCTGAGGTGCGCCGCCGCACCGACATCCTGGACGCCCTCGGTAACACTACCGCGGCTACGGGGAAAGGGTTTGCTATCGGCTCTGCAGCGCTGACGGGACTTGCGCTGCTGGCTTCCTATATAGAGGAGATAAAGATCGGCCTTGAGCACATCGGGCAGACCGTGATCGAGGTCGCCGGGGAGGCA
>CALVCB010000009.1 GCA_944325965.1 uncultured Bacteroidales bacterium | reverse complement strand
TCCAGTCTTGTCAATGATCTTCTGATCTCCCCCGGAAAACCACTCCCCGAATCGCTCTCTCAACCTCATTTCCCGAATGGGATTGCAAAGGTACTACTTTTTTCTTTACCTCCAAATTTTTTACAGCTTTTTTTTACCTCTTTTGGAAGGACACAATCTGCATTAACATCACAAATACCTCAGGATATGGCATTTACAAAATATGCATCTGTATAATTTTTTTTTGAAAAAACTTGCAGGTCTTCCATAGTCATCTGGCCTGGTCATAACACAGGACATTTGCACGCCGGCGGTCACCGTCATTGACAGCATCCCTCGATGCAAATCCTATATAAAGATGTCCGTCACGTATCTTGATGCCCTCCGCTTCCATGAAGCCGGTAGAAGTGATGCCGATGGAAGCTGCCGCATCAGCATCGGAGGCAGCCGCGACTCCGGTCCTGTCCTCCACTATGTCTCCATAGCAGTTGAATACCGTCAGGTATGCAATGCTGCCAGAAGTGCTGCCTTCCCCTTCCAGCCAATATATGAGGCCGTCGGCCACATCGAATCCCTGCCAGTCATAGTAAGAAATCTCATCCGGTCCAGAAGCCGCATCATGACCCTGGAACCTGATTTCAGCCAGGGAAGTCAACATCCTTAGGTCCTTTACCTGCACTTCCGGGGAGGATGTCATTTCCGGGTCCCCGCTCCTGTCCCCGCCATAGGATATGGACTGCAGGGTGACAGTTGCAGGACTGAGTGCCATGGCATCGTCCAAACTGTAGAGACGTATGCATCTGGAACCGTCCCCGGAAGGATAGTATACCGCAAGGATACCGTCCTCTATATCCAGTGCAGGATGTATCTCCGTCTTGGCTCCTATATAGAAATGGGTATCACACATTTCAGGAGTGACTGTCCTGCCGGCCTCGTATTTCACTCTGGCGATTGTCTGGCTGTCCCAGTACTCTCCGGATGAATTCTTTGAGCCGTAGCTTCCTATCCATATGTAGTCCCCGTCGGCAGCCTCCTCCACAGCGAAGTTGGTACCGTGCCCGAAATATTTGAAATACATGACATTCTCATTGTCGTCTATATGACCGCTCTTGTTGGGGCTGGTGCGTATCAGGGCAAGATTGTGGTAATCCGTACCTGCTATCTGCAGGTAATACAGATCTCCTTTTTCCGTAATGTCAAACCCCTGTATCACAGAATTCCTGTCCAGATAATGCCCCATGCTGTACACATGGTCCTGTGTCAGGGCTGCAGTGATACCTGTAGTGGAACTCCCGTCCTTTACCGTAAGTGTGAAATCGCGCGTACACTCCCCTGCTGCCGCGGTCACAACGGTGCTGCCGGAGGAGACACCCTCTATCCCGGCTCCGGAAGTCACGGCAACCTGCAGGTCTTCTGTAGTCCATACGATGTCCGAAGAGAGGGCCTTGACCTTATCTCCGTTCCCATATTCAAGAACTGGCGAGGGCGAAAGTATCCCGCCCTCCTTTACCCAAAGCGAACCGGACGGGGAAGCTATCGATACCACATCCCCCCTTTCAAGCGGCTGATATGGCACGGATTCATATATTGACTCCTTGCATGAGCTGCAAGAGAGCAGGACAAGGAGCAAGGCCACCGGAGTAAAAATCCGGCGGGCCCTGTATGTTTCAGATTCTGTCTTATACATTTTTTCCGAAAAAATTACCTGTAATAGAAATTCATTTCTGCAATCGACGCAAGCGGATAATTGCCGGACCTGCGGTTTGACTCCGTGGCAACAAATCTCACGTATTTTGCCTCCATAGGCTCCGTCAGGGAATGGATCCAGGAAGCCTGGGTAGAGGAACCGTAGTCAACGTCTATGACCCTGGTGTATGCCTCCCCGTCAAGTGAGGCTTCAAAATATCCAGCTTTCAGGTCAGTGACATACCGGTCCGAACGCTTGTCAAGCCTGATGTCATAGAGCATCACCGGTTCTTCAAGGGTATATGTCAGTGTGTACGGCATCTGGCGGAGACCGACATGTGTCGAACTCGTGTTGTAGGCACACTCCCACAGGGTACTGAGGTCGCCGTCCAGTGTCAGGTCGGCACCCCTGCCCTGTACATATGTGTCCGCGATGGCAGTGATGGCAGACTGGTCATAGGTGTACCTGTTGGTGAGATTGAGTACCGATGTCCCGTCTCCGAGCATCACGAAACTGCCTCCAGACTCGACCTGCGCGACAAGCGAATAGTTGAAAGCCGTCGCGGCGTCCTTGTCAATCTTCACCGTAAAGATAATCTCGGACACACCGTCTGTGAACTGTTCCGCCGATTGCGTAACAGTGTATGAGCCTTCAGGCAGCGGACCGTATTCCGCGTCCGGGGATTCTGCCGGGAAGATGAACCTGACTGGGTTGTCCCAATGGTTCTCCACCGGAGTGGACAGGCGGTATTCGTATGTAAGGAACCCGTCTGCATCTGAGAATTCCGTAAGGTCCACGCTTTTGACGCCGGCCTGCTCGAATGTAAATCCCATCATTTCCATATCGGGGATTATGACTGCGGAGCAGAGGTCGGCATCACCGACTACCATGACCCCTTCCGTAAGACTGCGCAGCATAACAGGTACTGCGTAGCCCTCCAGATCGGAAAAGTCATCCTGCTGTGAAAGCTCTTCAAGCTTCTGGCAGTCGAACACAATGTCGAACGTGACCCTGTTGCCGCTCATTTTCTTCGGTGCGGATTCTATGGTATAGCATGACTCCGGAAGGAATTCAAGGCTTTCTCCGGTATTTATATTATAGGTATCGAGCGCAGACCTGTCCACCTCGACCACGACTTCAGGATCAATGCTCTCAATCCCGCCGCAGTATGCATGCACCTGTACGGTATGGCTGCCTTCGACGGAATAGATAGTCTCCCTGGTCAGCCCGCCGTTGACAAAATATACGGCCGGCTCATACATGTTGTCGTTAAGATGGGACGGCTCGCAGGATGCGGCTGCCATCGCTGCGGCAATCCATATTGTGTATCTTCTCATAGTTGCGTCATTGTTTTTCATTCATATATCCTACCATCCCGGGTTCTGCGTCATGCCAGGGACCCTGTCGAGTTCTTCCTGGTTGACAGGCAGAAGGTAATTCCTCTGTGTGAACGTGCGGCGTGTCATGAAGCCGCCCTCTCCGTAGCAGTCGAATACAGATGTCCTCTGCCAGTAGTCTCCGCCCATTGAATGGTCGGTAGCACTTATGTTGCACCCTACGACTTCCCCGTTGTCTTCCTGTTCTGCAATCATCCATCTCCTCGTGTCGAAATACCTGAGGCCCTCGAAGCACAGCTCTACCATCCTTTCCCTCCTGATATATTTCTGCATAAGGTCATGGTCACCTATAATCTCAGGATACACATCTTCAATGTTACCGACACCGGCACGGCTGCGCACCCGGTTCCACGCACCGAGTATTTCGTCCTGATACGCTACACAGTCATACTCGATGAGGGCCTCGGCATACATGAGCAGGACATCCGCATATCTGATCATCGGCCAGGACATGTAGCCGTATACGCCGCTGTCGTTGCCGGCTGTAGTATTGAGTGTAGGGTCTATGAATTTGATGCACAGATATCCGGTCGGAGGATAGTTGTTGGATGTCATAGGACCGTTTGCGCCCCTCTGGTAGAACTGGATGTCCGGTCTGACAACTGTTCCTGAGACCCATGTCTGGCCGCTCCAGAATATGTTGGCATAGAAACGCGGCTCTCTGCCGACGTACATGTTCATAGTATTGACAGGAGTTGTCTGAGGGGCTGTAGGGAACAGCTCGAAGAACGGGTTGACAAACTGGGTATATCCTGTCTCGGTATATCCTGATTCAGGGTCTATATCTATTACGCCCAGGCCGTTGTTGTATGAGGCGTCTTCCATGTTTGCAATAGGGTAACGCCCGTTTTCCATCGCGAATGCATCGACAAGCTTCTGCGTAGCGGCGACTCCGCCATAAGACGTGCCCCCTATCCCCGATGGCGTACTGCCTATCCTCCATGCACGGCCATCTTCCTGCCTCACGAATATGTTCTCCGGGGAATTCATGCTTATGAACGCCTCATGGATATTTTCAATCGGAGAACGGTCCGGGTCATCGACGAGGCTGTACTGGTTCATGTCAATGACAGCCTTGGCGGCATCGGCGGCCTCTTTCCAGCGCTCCCGGTCATATTCTGTATTGAAAAGCTGCTCTCCGAACCTGTTGACAACCCCGTCATACATGCCGGTGCCGTTCTGTCCGTTAAACAGCGGGGATGCATTGTACAGCAGCAGACGCGCCTTCATGGCAAGGGCAGCCCCCTTTGTAGCACGCCCTAAGTCCTGTCCTCCCCAGGAGTCAGGAAGGGCCTCGGCGGCAAGGTCGTATTCATGGGCCACCCACCTTACGATGGTCTCCCATGGGGAACGGTCCACCTTGTCCAGGTCCGGGTCATTGAAGTCGACTGTCCCGTCCCCGTTGAATATGACCGGTCCGTTCCATTTCAGGAGCTCCGTATAGTAATATGCCCTAAGGAAACGGGCCTCCGCACTCCATATGGACTTTTCCTCGGGCGTGAGTTCAGGGCATGAGCCCACATTATCCATGAAGAACGTGGCTTCCCTTATTCCCCTGTACTGGTCAGAGTAAGGTCCGGTGCGGTATCCGGCATGGATGGTCATCGGGGTAAGCTGGTTGTGCGTCCACAATGCAAACGAGCGGTTCCCCGTATAGGCACAGGAGGCCTCGTCAGAAGCAGGTATGGCCAGAGAATTCTTGTCATAGCCGCCGTCTTCCGCGTACCTGAGTACAAAAGAATATACGTTAACGAGATATTCCCACGTTGATTCCTCCCGCTCAAAGACATTCTCCGAGGTCAGCTGGTCGTCCGGCTGCCTGTCCAGGAAACTGTCGCATGCCGCAACGGTGAGGGACAATATCAGCAATGATGTTATTCTGTGTATCTTTTCCATATATGTTTTCTTTATAAAAGGTATTGTCAGAAGGACAATGTGACTCCAAGGTTGACGACAATATTGTTCGGGTAGTTGTCAGGACCGGTCTGAAGGTCAGGGTCCCAGAGTTTGAACGGACTGAATGTCAGCAGGTTGGTCCCGGAAAGATAAAATCTTATGTTGGAAAGCTTCATTTTCTGCGTCAGAGCCCTTGGTAAAGTATATCCTATTTCGGCATTCTTGAGCCTGAGATAGCTTCCGTCGACCATCCAGAAGTCCGAGCTGACGCTGTTGTTCTGGATATCATGGGTGGAAAGCCGCGGATATTTGGCCCCTGGGTTGTCTTCTGTCCAGTAATTTCCGTAGATGTCGCTGAAGATGTTGCTGTCAGCAGGCCTTGCCGCCGTAAAACCGCGTACCATCGTAGAGTTTATGGAGAAATTCACATGGTTTATGCCCTGGAAGAACACCGATACGTCGAATCCCTTCCAAAGTACGGAGAGCCCGAAACCGTAGACTATCTCCGGGATGTCGGTGTAGCCGATGGCCTTCTGGTCAAGTTCATCAATCACCCCGTCCATGTTAAGGTCCTTATACTTGATGTCTCCAGGTTCGATGTCCCCGAAGAATGACTGGTCAGGAGACGAGGCTATGTCTTCCCAGTTCTGGAACAGCCCGTCGGAAACATAACCGAACTGCTGGTACCTTGCCTGTCCGGTCCTGTTCATGTAAGGCTCTGACCATGCCGGTTCATCCTGGTCCAGGATCACATTCCTGGCGAAAGTGAAGTTACCCATGGCCGAGAGTGTGACTTCCCCGATGGTGTGGTCGTACTGGAAGGATGCGTCCCAGCCCTGGTTGCGCATCTTTCCCATATTGACGTAAGGGTCCGATGTTATGCCCACATATACAGGTATGGAGTTGCGCTGCAGGAATATACCCGAGCGGTATTCATGGAAGTAGTCCACCTGGAGCTTCAGTTTGTCGAACAGGGACAACTCCACTCCCAGATCCAGTTTCCTTGCCTTTTCCCAGCCGACCTGGTCGTTGGGCCACTCTCCCATTATCAATGAGTTCTCGCTGTGTACCGATTCTCCGAAATAATAGCTGTTCCCGTCATTTATCGTCTCTAGGTAGATGAACCTCCGGTTACCTCCTATCTGGTCGTTGCCGACAAGTCCGTAAGAACCTTTTATCTTGAATTCGCTGACAACATCCGATACAGGCTCCCAGAATTTTTCGTTCGAGAGCATCCATCCGGCAGCCACTGAAGGGAAGAACCCGAAGCGATGGCCCGGAGAGAAGTTTTCGGAACCGTTGTAACCTGCGTTGAATTCAATGAAATACCGGTTTGCATAGTTGTATGTGGCACGGAAGGCAAGGCCCTGATGGCGGTACGGAAGGGCAGCCTGCGAATCGGTGGCGCTGTTCCCGATGTAGTTCCTCTGTGACTGCTGGTACAGAAGGAGCCCGGAGACATTGTGCTTTCCGAAAGACCTGAGATAATTGGCGCTTGCCTCAAGGTACAGTGACCGCCATCCGCCGTTGCCGTAAGAAAAGTCGAGAGTCTGGGAACCTTCCACGAGCTGGGTCATCTGCAGTACTCCCTGTTCGTCGCGGTAGGCATTGCCCCACTGCTCCGCGGTCTTGGTCCTGTTCTGGTATGCCGTATTCTGTGCGTCGAAAGATGCCTTTAATGTAGCCGTGAGACCTGTAGTCAGCCATGAGAAATCATGTGTGATGCTGGCGAGAGACTGCGCATTGTTGTAAAAGTTCTGCCTGTAGCCGGTCTGGGTCAGCAGTGCATAAGGGTTGTATCCCTGCTGCCCTCCCGGTCCCGGATACTTTCCGTTTGAATATACCGGAGGGAAAATGTTGGACGGTGCCTTCAGGGCATATTCCCAGATGGTGTCCGCATTTGTCCCGCCCTGGTTCTTCTGTTCGAAAGTGGTCGCAAGATTGATATTCATGGAAGTATAGCGGGTTATCTTTACGTCCACGTTGGCCCTGAAATTGAATTTGCGGTAATAGGTGCCCGTGTTGTAGTTCAGCATCGGGTCATTCTTGAAGAGCCCGTTCTCATTGTAGAAACCTCCTGAGACGTAATATTTCACCGTGCTGTTGCCGCCGCTTACGTTTACGTTGGCCCTCGTGTTGTTGCTGATGTCCTTGAAAATGGTATTCACCCAGTCCACGTTAGGATAGAGATCAGGGTCCGAACGGTCTATCACCCTGTTAATGTATTCCGGGCTGTAATATTCATACCCTGCCGCATCATTGTACATCTGGCAGAACTGCACTGCGTCTGCCATATCAGGGATCTTCGTAGGGGTGACAATCCCGCTCTCCACCTTGACCGTGACCTTCGGCTTGCCGGCATCCCCGCTGCGTGTGGTGATGAGGATGACCCCGTTTGCGCCCCGTACACCGTAGACAGCAGTAGCTGCCGCGTCCTTCAGGACAGAGAACTCCTTGATATCCTCAACATCCACGAGATCCAGATCACGCTCTATGCCGTCCACCAGGACAAGCGGATTGGAATTGGCACCGAACGTGCTAATTCCCCGTATCCAGAACGTTGACCCCTGCCCTGGCTCACCGCTCCTCTGTACGGATATGACACCGGAAAGCCGTCCTGCCAGCGAATTGGATATCTTCGACACCGGGACCTTCATTTCCGCAGGGCTGACAGAAGCTATCGCCCCGACGATACTGGCCCTTGTCTGGTGGCCGTACCCTATGGCCACAGCCTCGTCTATCTGGTTCTCGTTGGGCTCAAGCCTGACATTGATCATCTGGACGCCTTTCCCGACCGCAATCTCCTGGTCAAGATATCCGAGATAGGAGACACTTATGTAGCCGTAGTTCCCCTTGAATGACATCTCGTACTTGCCGTCCACGTCCGTAACCACTCCTATTGGGGTGTCCTTCACCCACACCGCGGCACCTATGACAGGCTCCCCGGTAATAGCGTCCGTCACTGTCCCGGCTATCACAGTCTCGGAGTCCGCTCCGGGCCCGTCACCTTTACCGGCATCCTTGGTTATGGCTACGATGTTGCCTTTGATGTCATACTTCAACGGAGGAGAGATGATCTCCGAAAGCACTTGTGCGATTGAAGACCTGACGAAGTCCGCCGTCACCCTCGGTGCGGTGCGAAGGTCCTCGCTTTCATAAATGAAAGAATAATCTGTCAGCTGTTCAAGCTCCCTGATGACATCCGACAGAGCCATGTCCCTGAATTCCCGAGTGACATCCTGGGCATATCCCGGCAGATGCACGGCCCAGAAAGCCAGTACGAGGAACAGGCATTTAAACAATCTTCTGTTCTTCATTTTTCAAGTCAGATAAATTATTGAATAATAGAGTTAAATGGTATGTCCGCCTGTAATCAGCGTTCTTTTATGTATATTTTTCCGTCTTTCATCTCATATTCCATAGGGGCGACGAATGAGATGGCTTCAAGAAGATCGGACAGGGACTCGTCGCCGTTGAGGATGATCCTGAATTTCTTTTCCCTGTATTTTTCCGGAAAATAGACAAAGTCCACTCCATATATGGAGGAAAGCCTGTCGAGCAACTTGTCCAGCGTCACCTCGGGATAGTCGAGCTTCCCGTTTATCCATGCGGCATAGCTGTCCACGTCGGCCTGGCTGCGGAGGATGCTCTCATCCTTCAGGTCGTACGTCAGCACCTCACCGGGATGCAGGTCTACAATGGCATTCTCTGAACGGAAGATTATGGATCCTTCAAGCAGGGCTGCGGTAATGTCCTCCTCTGAACTGTATGCGGCTACATCGAAACGGGTGCCCTTGACTGTTATGGAGCTCCCGCCGAGCTCCACAATGAAAGGGAGGTCCTCATCGTGCGTGACATCGAAGAATGCTTCTCCTGACAGGCTGACCTTCCTGTCTTCCCTGTTGAAGCTGTCCGAATAGGTCAGCGTAGTGGCGGCATGCAGCCATACTTCCGTACTGTCAGGCAGTATCAGGCGCGTCTTCTCCCCGTATCCGGTACTTACAGTCGTAAGGTACAGCTGCCGGGATCCCGTATCCCCTCCGGAACGGATACCTGTCACTACCAGCAGGACAGCGATGGCCGCTGCTGCGGAAGACAGGCATATCCTAAGTATGCGCATCCTCCTTCTGGCGACTATACGTCCTGTCATAGCCTCGAAGGACTGCCTCTGGGCGACAGTAGGTATATTTCCTGCCTTCCACTCTTCCTCCAGGGCATCATACTCTGCCCTCGCCTGCTCCGAGGTAGATATGCGGTCATAGAGTTCCTTTTCGGAACTGCGGTCGGACTTTCCTTCAAAATACAGGAAAGCCAGCCTTTTCAGGGAGTCCTTGTCCATATCATGCCGTTTTTTATGTTAAAAACGAACAGGAGGCGTCTCCCCCTACCCCGGAAACGGGAATTTATTGTTAAGATTATATTTCAGGCACTGAGAAGGAAAAGCAGCAGGAGCCTCAGGTCATGTCCGAGATAGCCGCTTTTGTGCAGTTCTTCCTTGAAAACCCTGAGGGCGCGGGAGATATGTTTCTCGACAGCCTTTTCCGATATTCCGAGGCTGGAGGCTATCTCCCTGTTCTTCATGCCGCGGAAACGGCTCATGACGAAAACCTCCCTGCATTTTTCAGGGAGACGGTCCAGGACATTGCTGATCTGGGCAGACAGTTCTCCATAGATGGTCTTGCTGTCCGAATGGAAGTCAGAATGGTAAAGGCGGTCTTCGCATACTTCGGAAAGAGGGGTCACGAAGGCCCTGGTCCCGGAAAACTCCAGATGCCTGAGCCTGTCTATGCACCGGTTCCTGACCATGGTAAAAAGGAGGGGATGCCATTCTTCGGATTCCTTTCCCTTATATTTCTCCCAGAGGTGGATATATGCATCCTGAACGATGTCTCCGGCCATGGCCCTGTCGGACAGATAATGTGAAGCGTAGTTGCACAACCTGTCGCTATACTCGTAGTATAGATTCTCGAATGATGTGTTATCAAGCAGCATATTCAGGATGCCAAAGTTACACTCTGCCGTGAAATTTTGCAAGAATTTTTTCCTGACCGGGAAGTACGCAATATTGGTTCTTATATTACATTTTTATAACTTTGCAAGTCCCTCTGACCCTGCCACAGGCAGGACCACGACACATAACTTACTATAAATAAAGAAATTATTCTTAATTTCAATTTTATATGAAACAAATTCTCATGACCGTTTCAGCCCTGCTCCTCGCAGGGAGCATGTCCGCGGCTGAAGACTCCCCTCTGTGGTTACGAAGAAACTGCATCTCTCCCGACGGGAGCAAGATCGCATTCTGCTATAAGGGGGACATCTATGTAGTGAATTCAGCCGGAGGCAAGGCTGTGCAGATCACCAGCAACCCGGCCTATGATTCGGACCCGATCTGGACACCGGACGGAAAGAGCATTGTATTCAGCTCCTACCGTGATGCAGACAAGGACATCTATATTACATCCGCTGAAGGGGGCTCGCCGGCAAGGGTGACTGCCTATCCCGGGAAAGAGACCCCGCTCGCAGTCCTTCCGGACGGCAGGATCGTCTTCTCGGCAAACCTGCAGCAGGATGCATCCTATGACGGGTTCCCGGGAAACGCAGCACAGCTGTATGCGGTAGGCCCTGAAGGAGGGAGGCCGGAATTCATCACATCCCTTCCCGTATCCAGCCTGAGCATAAACAAAGACGGCATTGTCCTCTATGAGGACTGGAAAGGATATGAAGACCCTTTCAGGAAACACCACACTTCGTCCGTCACTCGTGATGTATGGGTCTACAGGCCGGCCCCGGGCCAGAACGGCTTCGGAATAAACGGTCAGGGCTCTTTCGAAAAACTATCAACCTTCAAGGGAGAGGACAGGAATCCGGTATTCGCCTCCGACGGGGACACGTTCTACTATCTCAGCGAGCAGGACGGCTCCTTTAATATATACAGGAGTTCCCTTTCGGACCCGGAGGAATCTGTCCAGATAACCCGTAACACCACACATCCTGTCAGATACATTTCCGTTGCCGGGGACGGTACACTCTCTTTCTCATATAACGGCGAGCTGTATACTGTCCGGGAAGGCCAAGAGCCGGAAAAGGTGAAAATAAGCATTGTCTCCGACCAGATTGAAAGGGAGAACATCATGAGGAACATCTCCAGCGGGGCCTCCGACCTGGCCGTCTCGCCTAACGGGAAAGAGGTGGCTGTCATCCTCAGAGGAGACGTATTCGTCACTTCTGTGGAATACAATACCACAAAGCGCATCACCGATACCCCGGAGCAGGAAAGGGACCTGTGCTTCTCCGAAGACGGAAAGACACTGTACTATTCCTCTGAAAGGAACGGCCACTGGGGCATATACTCAACTTCCCTTACGGACAAGGACGACAAGTATTTTACCTACAGCGTCAAGATGGAGGAGAAAATGGTCACGGATCCTGCCCAGACATGCTTCCAGCCCGCGGTCTCCCCTGACGGGAAATGGCTCGGGTTCCTGCGTGACAGGACAGAACTGGTGGTAAAGGATATAAAGACAGGAAAAGAAAAGTCACTGCACAGGAACGTCAACTATTCATACTCCGACGGAGACCAGAGCTTCTCATGGAGCCCGGACAGCAGATACATCCTGTGCAACTGGCAGGCTGACGGGGGATGGAACAACGAGGACATAGCCCTCGTGGACATCGAGACCGGAAAGATCACAGACCTGACGGAAAGCGGCTATACCGACGGCGCGTTCAGGTGGGCGCTCAAAGGAAAGGCGATGACATGGATGTCAGACCGTGCCGGGTACAGAAGCCATGGAAGCTGGGGCTCTGAATATGATGTATATGCGATGTTCTTTGACGGGAAGGAGTTCTACAAGTTCACCCGCGACAAGGAAAGCGATGCAATGGAAGACCTGCTGGCTGATGAAAAAGAGGTGAAGAAGGAAGAAAAGAAGGAGGAGAAGGAAGCAAAGGACTCGACAAAGGCAGAAAAGAAAACAGAGAAACTCGTACTCGACCTCGAGAACAAGGATGACAGGATTGTACGTCTGACAAGGTTCTCCGGCAGGCTCGGCGACCATTACCTCAATCCGGAAGGGACAAAGCTCTACTATGTGAGCCGCCTCGAAAAAAGCTACGACCTCTGCGTCCTTGACATCAAGGAAGGCGACATCAGCGTAATGGCAAGGGGTGTATCAGGAAGCATCTACCCGACAAAAGACGGGAATTCCTTCTATGTACTCAGCGGGAACGGGATAACCAAATTCGACCTGAACTCCGGCTCGCAGAAGCACATTTCCTTCTCCGGTGAATTCAACTACAGGCCGGCAAAAGAGAGGGAATACATCTTCAGCCATGTATGGAAACAGGTATCCGAGAAATTCTACGACAAAGACATCCACGGCATCGACTGGGCCATGTACAGGGACGCATACAGCAGGTTCCTTCCTTACATAGACAACAACTATGATTTCCAGGAGATGCTCTCCGAACTGCTTGGAGAACTTAACGGTTCGCATACCGGGGCAAGGTACTACGGAGCTCCGACAAAGAGCATGGGCCGGCTCGGGTTCATACCGGACTACGGCTATCAGGGCGACGGTCTGAAAATCGCTGAAGTGCTCAAGGGTGGCCCGCTCCATATCACCGATCCTGAAATCAAGGCCGGGGATATAATCGAGGCTATTGACGGACAGAAGATTACGGCAGGAATGGACTGGTTCCCCCTCTTGACAATGAAAGGAGGCGACAAAGTACTCGTGACAGTAAAGAAGGGAAAAAAGAGCGAGGAAATCTATGTTGAAGCCGGATACAGCGACTATTCACAACTGTACAAAAGGTGGGTAAGGCAGCGCGAGGAAATGGTAGAAAAACTGTCCGGAGGACGTGTAGGTTATGTTCATGTGGCAGGTATGGACTCCGACAGCTTCAGGGAAGTATATTCGAAACTGCTCGGGAAGTACAGGACGGCCGAGGCGGTCATCGTCGACACAAGGAACAACGGAGGCGGATGGCTGCATGACGACCTTGCGACACTGCTTGACGGAAAGGCCTATATCAAATTCGAACCGAGAGGACAGTACATCGGGACCGAGCCTTACAGCAAATGGACAAAACCTTCATGCGTTCTGGTTGGAGAGAACAATTATTCCGATGCCTGCGGTTTCCCTTACGTATACAAGACCCTCGGCATAGGGAAGCTCATCGGGGCACCTGTCCCGGGGACAATGACCGCCGTATGGTGGGAGCAGCAGATAGACCCTACCATCATTTTCGGCATACCTCAGGTAGGGGCCGTAGGCCTGAAGGAAGGCCGTTATCTGGAGAACATGCAGATAGAGCCGGACATCCTGGTATACAACGACCCGGCATCAGTCCTGAACGGTGAAGACAAGCAGCTGGAAGCGGCTGTCAAGGAAATGCTCAAGGAAATAGAAGCCAAATAAGGCAGCTATATTGAAAAACGGCTGGAGACAGCACCTGAAAGTCTTGAGAGACTTTGGTGCGTTTTCAGCCGTTTTTGCGTATATTTGGCCACTTCGTGTCCACATATACTGTTGCGCCTCGGCAGAGCAAATAAAATTTGTTCTGCACTCGGCTTCTGCGTATATTTGGCCTGTAAATTTAAAATTCTATGGACAGCAAGGTCGTCATCATTCCGACTTATAATGAAAAAGAGAACATAGAAAAAATCATACGCGCTGTGTTCTCGCTCAAAGGGGATTACCATATACTTGTAATAGAGGACGGCTCTCCGGACGGTACGGCAAGCATTGTAAAAAAGCTTCAGGAGGAGTTTCCTGAAAGGCTTTTCATGATAGAAAGGGCCGGCAAGCAGGGACTCGGGACTGCCTATATCACCGGATTCAAGTGGGCGACAGGACACGGATATGATTTCATCTTTGAGATGGATGCGGATTTTTCGCACAACCCGGAAGATCTCCCGAGGCTCTACAACACATGCAAAGACGGGGCGGATCTTGCCATCGGCTCCAGATACTGCGACGGAATCAGCGTCATCAACTGGCCCATAGGCAGGGTAATCATGTCATACTATGCATCCGTTTATGTACGTAAAGTCTTGGGTATGAAGGTATACGACACCACTGCCGGATTCAAGTGCTACAAAAGGAAAGTCCTTGAAACTATTGATCTTGACAATGTCAGGATGAAGGGCTACGGCTTCCAGATAGAGATGAAGTACACCACCTACCGCCTCGGCTTCAAGATAGTGGAAGTGCCGATAATATTCGTTGACAGAAAGGAAGGGACCTCGAAGATGAGCAGCGGCATATTCGGTGAAGCGTTCTGGGGAGTACTTAAAATGAGAATGAGAAAATTCAAACCGAGAAAAATATGATCCAGGAATCCTGTATCCTTCTGTACAATGCCTCTATCGTATCATCAGATGGGGTCAGAGCCGGGGCGGTAGGTATCCGGAACGAGAGAATCAGCAATGTATGGTATGCCGGAGATGACGGCACGGTAGAATTCGGGGGAAAACACATACCGGTCAAGGAGCTGCCGTCAGCATTTCTGGAGATGTACCCGGGAGCAGAAGCCACCGATACGGCAGGCAAGCTGCTTATGGCCGGTGGTATAGACGCCCACGTGCATTTCAGGGAACCGGGGCTTACAGCAAAGGCTGACATCTCGAGCGAATCATCGGCGGCTGTCCTTGGAGGCGTGACTTCATTCATCGACATGCCGAACACAACGCCGCCTACAGTATCCGCAGCAAGGTTGTCAGAGAAACTCGCGATCGCCGAAGGCAGGTCCTACGCAAACTACGGGTTCCATCTGGGGGCCACAAACAACAATTCAGAGGAGATCCGCGCCCTTGCCGGATCGGAGGATTTCGCCGGAATAAAGGTTTTCATGGGCTCATCGACCGGGAATATGCTCGTGGATAACGATTCTGCACTGAAAGACATCTTCCATATAAAAGGGAAAAGGGTACTTGTGCACTGCGAAGACGAAAGCATCATAAGGGAGAATATGCAGAAGGCCATAGAGCGATACGGTGAAGCAATCCCTTTCCGGGCCCACGAAGAAATACGCAGCCGGAAAGCCTGCATAAGATCGGCAGCGAAAGCGCTGGAAATGGCCATTGAATACGGCACCCGTCTCCATCTGCTGCACATCAGCACAGCAGAGGAAATCGAGATGGTACGTGCAGCCAAACAAATAAACAGGGAGATAACAGCCGAAACTTCCGCAAACTACCTGTGGTTCTGCGACAGTGACTACGACACTCTCGGGAGCAAAGTGAAATGCAACCCGTCCATAAAGACAGCCAGGGACAGGGATGCCTTGCGTGAGGCCCTGAAAGACGGGATCATAGATACGGTCGGTTCTGACCATGCGCCACATCTGGAGAGCGAGAAGCTGAGGCCATACCTCTCCGCCCCATCAGGGATACCGTCAATCCAGCACAGCCTTCCGGTATTGCTGACTGTCGCACAGCAGGAGGACATACCGGTAGAGAGGATAGCTTCCGCATTCTCGGAAAGGCCGGCAGAACTCTTCGGCATCAAAGACAGGGGCGCCATAAAGGAAGGATACTACGCCGATATAGTCATAGTAGACCCAGAATGCCGGTTTACTCCTGTACGTGACGACCTGAGATACAAATGCGGCTGGACCCCTTACGAAGGAGCTGAACTGAAAGGCAAGGTCGACACGGTATTCGTCAATGGAAAGAAGGCCGTCAGCAAAGGCAGGCTGACAACTGAAGGACCGGCCGGGAACAAACTGGTTTTCAAAAATTAACGCATGAAATACAGATCATTGAAAAACGGACTTGAAAACAACTCTAAAATACTGATTTACACTGTCTCCCTATTTGCCATAATCCTCTGGGGCATATCCTATATCTGGACCAACCGGCTGATATCCCTGGATATACCGGTCACCTATTTCGTCTTTATCAGGATACTGCTTGCAGGATTCGTGCTTTTCCTGCTGAATGCTGCAAGCGGTAGAATCGCGAAAATAAAAAGAAAAGACATACCCAAATTCCTGCTGCTGGCCTTCTTCGAGCCATTCATCTATTTCATCTGTGAGTCTTACGGAGTCAAGGAAACCGGCTCCCCTACCCTGAGTGCCATGATCATAGCAACCATACCGATTTTTTCGGTAGGGGCAGGCATAATCTTTTTCAGGGAAAAAGTGAATTTCGTGAACATTGTCGGAATACTGCTATGCCTGCTGGGCATAGTGCTGGTAGTTATGAGCAAAGGAGAGCTGGGACGGCACTTTGTAATAGGCATAGTACTGCTCCTGATAGCTGTCATAAGCGAAGTAGGGCACGCTTCCGTAACAAAAAGCCTGTCAGGAAACTATTCAAGCCAGGTGATAGTCATGTACCAGTTCCTGATAGGCTCGGTATACCTGCTGCCCCTTTTTATCTTCAAGGGGGTCAGCGACTTTTCTCCGAGATACCTGAGCGCTGAAGTATGGTATCCGATAATCTGTCTCTCGGTACTGTGCTCAAGCCTTGCCTTCTCTTTGTGGGTCAGCACGATAAAAAGCCTCGGAGTGGCCAAATCAAGCATTTTTTCCGCCCTGATTCCAGTCGTGGCCGCAATCGTTGCCTGGATACTCGGTCATGAGGAACTGAACCTGAGGCAGTTTATCGGCATAGCCATTTCAGCAGCAGGCGTGGTGCTGTCGCAGTATACAAAAGCGCCGGACTTGAAGTCCGGCGCCGGGTCTGACGATTGAAAACCTACCTGCGGGGAGGCCCCATAGGACCGCGTCCATGTCCGCCACCCGGCCCTCCGAATGTACCGAACCTATAGGTCAGAGACAGGATAATATAGCGTCCCAGCGTGTTGTTCCTCGTTTCAAGGTGGTAGTTTGAGGCATCCGACACAGACAGGTTCTTTGACTGGTTCAGTATATCGTATGCCTTGACGGCAAGCGTGAACTTGTCCTTGAACAGGAGCTTCGATATCTCGGCATTCAGGACAAACTCATCTTCCTGCGGAGTAGTGTATCCGTTGTACCAGTTGTAGTCCAGATCGGAAACCAGGCCGAACCCTTCCGGAAGTGTCCAGTTCATGGAGAAGTCAAGCTGGTTGTTCCATGTGGCCTTCTGGTTGGAAGAGGATATGGTGTACCATGACTTGGAAAATCTTGTACGACCGCCTAAGTTCAGTTCCACCAAGTCACTCCTGAACGTGAAACGAAGGCGTTGCGTAAAACTTACAGACTGGGTCTTGTTCTGAATGAACATGTCGGACCCGTGGTCCAGGAAATCCTCATGGAACAGGGCATAATCGAATTCCGCATTGTCAGAATCATAATACTTTTCAGTATCAAAAGCCCCGGTCTTGCCGATAAAGGAAGAAGCCTCGTTATACCTGGCGAATGTCATGGAAAAGATGGAGAACTTGGAATTCCTTCCGAACGGGCTGCTGACCATCACGTTCGCATCCACCGAGCCGGACATAGGACCGTTCACGGGAATTGAATACTGCGCCCCGTTGTCATCATACCACTGTGCGTTCACTATCCCGTCCTGGACGAGGCTCGCCCCCAGACGGCCGTGGACAGAGGTAAATGTCTCCTTGTTGGTATAGCCGAACATACCCCTTATATTGTGGTTGAAGTACGGTAGCAGGTACGGGTTACCGAGAGAAACATTCAAAGGGTCCGAATTATCCGGGACAGGCATCAGCTGTGAGGTGGACGGCTGTGACGAACGTCCGAAATAGAACATGCGCACCATGGTATTGTCATCTATGTCATAGCTGAGCATCGCCTCCGGAGACCAGTTCAGCACCTTGCTGTCATACGTCTCGCCGTTGGTCTCATTATGAGTATTGGTAGGGCGCACAGAAGCTCCGAGCTGTGCCCTCAGCTTGTCTTTCTGGTACATGAAATTAAGTCCGGCACTCTGGTTTATATAGCGGTTGAGGATGTCGTTTGAGTATGTGGCGTCATAGGTCTCCCCTGCCGGGTTGTAGTGCAGTATGCTGTTGGCATAATCAAGGTTGTCTCCTGGGTTTCCGCCACTGTTGTAGGACTCTTTCAGGGACTTGCTCTGGTTGTAGCTGAACGAATAGTTGGCCTCCAGATAGAAGTCATTGCCGAGGGGCTCGGTATATACGATTCTCGCAGAGAAAGATGAGTTCTTTGAGCTACGGTCATACCTCTGGTTTATGATGGAATCCTGATAGGATTCTTCTTCATAAGTCCTTGTCAGCGACTGGTTCAGACCGTTAAGAGTGTTATTGCTGAAGTTATAGTTCATCATCGCGGAGACCGTACGCCCGGGTTTTCCGAGCTTCTGCCTGAACAGGAGGAAGCCGTTTGCAGTCCAGTTCCTGTTCGAGCCGTTGTTGTTGCTGAATCCCTCATTGGTTGTCTCCGTCGTACCGGAGCCATCGTTCCTGAGTGTGAGGAAATCGGAAAACTCCGAATAGTTTCCAGTCCCGAAATTGAACTGCGGCTCGAAAAGGATTGAAGTATTCTCAGAAAACTTGTGGTCAATCCTCACGCCGAACCTGTGCCCCTGGCTGTTGGAGTTATTGTATCCGTTGTTGTCATAAATAAGAGAGCTGCCGTCATCCAGATATGTTGTCCTGGAACTCTGCTCCTCCACATAACGGATGGACCCCCCGTACATATAGTTGGCATTGAGTTCCATGTTGTCATCCAGCAGGTCGAATGCACTGTTGACTCCAGCCATCCAGGATGTAGTGATTCCGTTGTTCCCCCATCCACCGGTTCCCCGGCCCATTCCCCTGGACCCTCTCATGGTCTGCATCATGCTGGAAGACATGTCGTTGAATCCGCGATTGTTGGTATTGTTGGCATTGAGGATTATGCTGATCTGGCTTTTCTTTTTAAACTGGCCGGCCATTCCCGCCGCCTGATAGCGCCATCCGTCATTGGACGGAGTGACCCCGTCCGTATAATAGCCTTTGTCCGGAATGTCATGCCCGCCACCGGCCATCAGGTTACCGAACCACCCGTCCATCATGCCGGGCTTGATGGAAAGGTCAATCACATGCTCTTCCTCACCGTCATCTATACCTGTGAATTCAGCCTGTTCGGATTTTTTCTCTACGACCTTTATCTTGTTTACGATCTTTGCCGGGATATTTTTTGTCGCAAGCTGCGGATCGTCAAGGAAAAATTCTTTGCCGTCTATCATGATCTTGGTGATGGTCTCTCCGTTCGCGGTGATGGTACCGTCAGAATCCACCTCCACGCCAGGGAGTTTCTTGAGGAGCTCCTCCAGCATGTCGTTGTCCGTAGTCTTGAACGACGAAGCGCTGTACTCGATGGTGTCCTTCTTCACAATGATAGGGTTCCCCACAGCCTCGACTGTAGCGGCCTCCAGGACTTCATTGTCCTGTGCCATTTTCACAGTACCCAGATCCAGGTTCTTGTCTACGGTAAGTTCCACCGAATAGGACTTGTAACCTAGAAGGTCGGCCCTGAGTGTATAGTTACCTTTCGGCAGAGGCGACAGGACAGCCTCGCCCCCTTCAGTACTCAAGACATATTTGAGGGGAGTGGTACCGCCCTTGGCAGTAAGGGAGACTGTAGCGAAAGCGACCGCTTCTCCGGTCTTGGAATCAGACAACTTGACCTTGACAGAAAATCCTGACTGGGCATGCGACGGGACAGACAGTACCGACAGGATCAATACGATAAGACATCTGCTGAGAATAGCTCTCACTTGTTTTTTCATTTGTAAATTCGTTTTATTTCCTTTTGTAACAAAAAAACGAGAATTTAGACACACCATGGCCCTGGAAGTTTAAATCACTCTGTCATTTTTTCACCCGTCCGGGATTGTCGGCAATGAATTTCTCCCAGCCTGATGAAGACCTGACATCTGTAAGGGGACATGTCAGCTGATAATAATGACAAAGGGCTATGCCCAGGGCATCTGTCGCATCAAGGTGGTCCGGGGAAAGCTCGGTATCGAGAATCTTGCGTATCATATTGCAGACCTGCTCTTTGGATGCAGAACCCACTCCCGTAATAGCGATTTTCACCTTTCTCGGGGCATATTCTTCAACCGGGATTCCCCTGTGCAGGGCGGCCGTTATAGCTGCTCCCTGTGCGCGTCCCAACTTGAGGACGACCTGGACGTTCTTTCCGTAGAACGGGGATTCTATCGCCACATAATCAGGGCAGTATATATCCATCACCTGTCCAGTGGCAGTAAATATCATATCCAGTTTCCTGAAAGGATCCTTCTCCTTCCGCATATCGACGGTGCCCATAGTCACATACCTGGGCCCATTCTGCCCAACAGCAATGACCCCGTAACCCAAAATATTGGTTCCGGGGTCAATACCCATTATCACTTTGTCAAGAAACATGGTCTTCATGCCAAGAAACCGTTTTGAACCTCATCTGTCCGCATGAACTTTATCAGAGGTCCAGGCTCGGTTATATGATGTCAAAACCCGTATATGGCCTTAAAGCCTCAGGAATGACAATGTGTCCGTCTTTCTGGTAATCCTCCAGCAGGGCCGCCACTACGCGCGGAAGTGCAAGGGAGCTGCCGTTGAGGGTATGGGCCAGCTGCATCTTGCCGTCGGAATCCTTATACCGGAGTTTCAGGCGGTTGGCCTGATATGATTCGAAATTGGAAACGGAACTGATCTCCAGCCATCTTCCCTGGGCCGCAGAATATACTTCAAAATCATATGTGATAGCCGACGTGAAGCTCAGGTCACCGCCGCAGAGCCTGAGGATCCGGTAAGGCAGGCCGAGCCTGTTGACAATACCTTCAACATGCGCCACCATTTCATCGAGTGCTGCATAAGAATTTTCAGGCTTTTCAATCCTCACGATCTCCACCTTGTCAAACTGGTGGAGTCTGTTCAGTCCGCGCACATCCTTGCCGTACGATCCGGCCTCCCTGCGAAAGCATGGCGTGTAGGCTGTCATCCTTATAGGGAAATCATTCTCATTCAGGATGACATCCCTGTAAATATTGGTCACCGGGACCTCTGCAGTAGGCACCAGATAGAAATTGTCAAGGGTGGCATGGTACATCTGCCCCTCCTTGTCAGGAAGCTGCCCCGTGCCGAAGCCAGACGCCTCATTGACCATCACAGGAGGCTCAACCTCAAGGTAACCGGCCGATGTGTTTATGTCAAGGAACATGTTTATAAGGGCGCGCTGCAGCCTCGCACCCTTGCCCTTATATACGGGAAACCCTGCCCCGGTAAGCTTTACACCAAGATCGAAATCAATGATATCCAGCTTTCTGGCCAACTCCCAGTGCGGAAGGGCATCAGGTCCGAGATCCGGAGTGCAGCCGCCGGTTTTCACCACAAGGTTCTCGCTGGAGTCCCTGCCTTCAGGAACGAGGTCGCAAGGTATGTTAGGGAGGAGGACAAGAAGTGACATGAGCTCCTCGTTGTTCCTGTCAGAGGCTGCTTCGAGCTCTTTTGAACGCTCTTTAAGAGAAGCCACTTCAATTTTGGCGGCCTCCGCCTCGGACTTTTTCCCTTCTTTCATGAATGCCCCGATCCGGGCCGCCTTCTGTTTCTGTTCAGAGAGACAAGAGTCCAATTCCTGCTGAAGCTCCCTGCGGCTCCTGTCCAGTCCGATTATCTTTTCTACTATTTCACGTGCATCGAAATGCTTGACTGCTAGTTTCTTGATCACAAATTCAGGATCATCGCGAAGCAATTTGAGTGTTAGCATGATATAATACTTTTACAAGTTTCCGTACAATAAAAAACGAAGAGGGCTGAACTCACCCGGAGCTGCAGTCCTCTTCATGATTTTCATAAATCCCCCCGAGTCTTAGTTCTCAAACGGAACGACCGAGACATAGGATTTGTTTTCAGCTTTCTTGCAGAAAGCCACGGTACCGTCTACAAGAGCATAAAGGGTATGATCCCTTCCCATACCGACATTCGCCCCAGGGTTATGTACAGTGCCTCTCTGACGCACAAGGATGTTGCCGGCCTTCACCACCTGGCCACCGAACTTCTTCAGGCCAAGACGTTTGCTATGTGATTCACGACCGTTCTTGGAACTACCGACGCCTTTTTTATGTGCCATAATTCTATTCCTCCTCTAAACGTTAATTAAGCGATCTCGTTGATCTGAAGTTTTGTAAGATCCTGACGGTGTCCAGTGAGTTTCTGGTATCCTTTACGACGTTTCTTCTTGAAGACCAGAACTTTCTTTCCCCTGCAGGTATCATCAAGCACTGTAGCCTTGACTACGGCTCCCTCCACGTATGGAGCACCTACCTTGACTGCTCCGTCCGCGTCCACCAAAAGCACTTTGTCAAACTCTACGGCAGCACCTTTCTCTGCCGCAAGGCGGTTGACGAAAATCTCCATCCCAGCTTCAACCTTGAACTGGTGACCTGCAATATCAACAATTGCGTACATAAATAAAAACTTTAAAAGTCCCGACTGCAAGCGGACACATAAGTGACTCTTAATCAATAGCTTGACAGCCCTGCATAATTTTACTGAAGTGCAAAGATAGCACTTTTCCCGATTCCGGCAAAATAAAAAGTCACTTTTCTTTTATAAAAATGCCTGTATTGTAATTACATATAAGAAAGGCCAGAAATTATAACCGAAAGTTATGGTAAAATACCGTTATGGAATCTTGCAGGATGACTCCACCTGCCTCGTCCTTGAGCCCTTGGACGAGAGTACCGGTTCAGATTGGACAGTGATACGCACACCAGCACTGCTGCAGCAAATACCTTTTTTATGATAAAAGACAACCCCGCCTGCATCCGCGGGGACTATGATATACTTTTGGAAACCAGTACAATGCAGTGCGTTTTCTCTACAACATAAAAACATCACACTATTGCCTTGACATCTAAACTAACATAGGCATTTTTATCACATCGGGTCAAAGTAATTTCACTTTTTTTTATTTTTGCATGACCAAAAAAGAATCTGATCCAATGGATACTCCCTTTATCTACAGCACATATGTGACCGGCAAGAATTTCATTGGCCGCAAGGCCGAATGCAATACGATAGCCAACCTTCTCGGCCGGCAGGAGAATGTGGTGATATATGGCCCGCCCAAATCCGGGAAAAGGTCCCTTGTCCAGCAGGCTCTCTTCAATATGCGCATTTCCGGCGGACAGTTCTCAGCATGTGAGATCGACCTGTTCAACGTCCGCAGTGCAGAGACATTCCTGACAAGGCTTGGCTCCGCAGTCATACGCTCATGCTATTCCACCCCGGCAGAATACGAGGATGTAATATCACGGATGCTCGAAGGTACACATTTCGTATTCGACAAGGAACAGTTCTCGAGGTACGATGAAGTCATATCGCTCAACTGGAGCCTGGACGACAATGACATCAGTTCTATGTTGCGGCTTCCATGCAAGATTGCCGCAGAGCGTGGGAGCGGAGTGTTCATTATCATAGAAGAGTTCCAGAACCTGATGGAAGATGACCGGTTCGAAACAGTGTTCGGGATGTTGAAGGATGTCATGTCTGAGGACAAGGGTACAGAAAGGAAGAAATGCTGCTTCATCTTGTCCGGCTCCAAGGTCAACGCTATGAAATACATTTTCGAGGACTGGAAATATTTCCACCGTGCAGTCGAGCATGTCCCGCTGATGCCGGTTGACGGGCGTGAGATTGTCGAGCATGTGATGCGGGGATTCCAGAACAGCGGTAAAGTCATCGAGCAGGACATGATATTGGCAAGCTGCGGACTGTTCAAAGGGAACCTGTGGTACATAAACCATTACATGGCCATCTGCGACTCTATGACAAAAGGGTACATAAACAACGGCATACTCATGGAGGCACTCAGGATGATCCTTTCCCTTCACGAACCGAGGTTCATAAGGATGATGGACAGCCTTACAGTATACCAGATCAGCATGCTCAAGGCCATCCTGGAGGGAACTGTAAAATTCAGTGCGACAGAGGTCATTGAAAAATACGGGTTCAACTCTTCGGCAAATGTCAGAAGAATCAAGGACGCGCTGTGCAAAAAGGAAATAGTCACTTTCAACGAACGTGACGAGCCACTGGTCCTCGACCCGCTGTTTGAATACTGGCTACGAAAGTATTATTTTGAAATTCCGGAATTATAGAAATGAAAAAGGAAAAGATTGCCGTGCTCACCGGCGCAGGGGTGAGCGCTGAAAGCGGAATCAGCACATTCAGGGACAGCGACGGACTGTGGGAAAACTACAATGTGGAGGATGTGGCATCCATAGCAGGGTGGTACAGGAACCCTGGACTCATGCTGGATTTTTACAATGAACGCAGGGCACAGCTTGCAACGGTCAAGCCTAATGAAGCGCACAAGCTCATAGCCTTACTTGAAAAGGATTACGATGTTACGGTCATCACCCAGAATATAGACAATCTGCATGAAAGGGCCGGGTCTGCACGGATAATCCACCTGCATGGGGAACTTACAAAAGTGCGTCCTGAAAACTGCTGCAACGAAATGGACGGCTTCTCGGAAAAGGCCGTATTCGACATCGGTTATGGTGAGATACATATCGGAGACAAGGCACCGAACGGAGCGCAGCTCAGGCCGCACATAGTCTGGTTTGGAGAAGCTGTCCCGAAAATAGAAAAGGCAATAGAAACTGTAGAAGCGGCCGACATCATGCTGATAGTAGGAACGTCGCTCCAGGTATATCCAGCTGCCGGGCTGTACAGGTATGCAGGGCCGGATACACCTATATATATTATAGACCCTAAAGATGTACCGGCAAGGGACTCCAGAATCACCCATATTAAAGATGTCGCAACAAAAGGTATGGAGACCTTCAAAAATATTTTGAATATAAAATAATTTGACTACCTTTGCACCCGCAAATAAAAGGAGGTGATTTAGCGATGATTATAGTACCAGTAAAAGAAGGCGAGAACATAGAGAAGGCCCTGAAGAAATTCAAGAGGAAATTTGAAAAGACCGGCGCAATCCGTGAGCTCCGTGCAAGGAAAGCATTTGTAAAGCCGTCTGTAAAAAGAAGAGAGGAAATCAAAAAGGCGATCTATGTCCAGCGCATGCAGCTGATGGACGAGCAGTAGTTATCTCCTTATGGAAAATAAGACAGACTGACCTTATCAGGCCAGTCTGTTTCTGTATATGCACAACAGACATCAGGATCGCAGCAAGAAACACTGACCTCTCCACCAACGGGCAGATACATGCCTACAAAGTAAAGAAACCGGACGGGCATGTCCGGGGAAGACAACGGAGGGATACCGTACCTTTTTCCGCCCCGGCATCCCTGAGGGCGTCAAGCGAACATCTGTAGGCAAGTTCCGGAGTATTGTTGTTCTCACTGAGGTGGCACAGAAAAATGTTCTTCAGACCGGGATGCCAGAAACGCCGTATAGCAGAAGCACACTCATCATTGCTCAGATGTCCGTTGCCTTGTATTATGCGCATCTTAAGCTCATATGTGTAAGGACCTCCCATAAGCATATCCATATCATAATTTGACTCAAGGACAACTGTATCCGCTTGCCTCGCATACTCGACAGCTTCGTCTGTCATCCTCCCCAAATCAGTCATTATCACGAACTTATGCCCTTTGTAACTTATTGCGTATCCTACAGTCTGAGTGGCATCGTGTGGAACGACGAAATACCTGACCTCCATCCCGCATACATGGGCTGCCCCGTCCCCTGGCAACACATGGCGGCATGATGCAATATGATCCGAAGTAAAAGAGTGCGTCGCAAGCGACCTGTGAAGAATTCCCGTAGTATACACAGGCTTGTGCAGCCTCTTGCAGTAGGACCCCAGATGCCTTATATGGTCGAGATGGTCGTGGGTCACCAGGACCGCCCCAAAAGAGTCCAGCGTCAGCCCGTTTTCTTCCATGGCCCTTTTCAGCCTCCGGAGACTTACTCCGGCATCTATTACTATGCCGTTCTCCCCGTCGCCGAAATAATAGCAGTTGCCGCAGCTGCCGCTGGAAAAACTCATGAACTTTACCATCCCAGACTTACTCATCCTCGCAATATTTGTTTATGACACTGTATGCCTCAACCACGCCGAGCTCTCCGGCACGGGACAGGTCTATACAACCTTTTTCCTTGTCTTTAAGATAGATAAGCACAAGTCCTCTGTTATAGTAGGCATCCCCCATATATGGATACAGGTCAATGGCCCTGGTATAGCTGTCAATCGATGCAATATGGTCTGACGTCAGGCAATAAAGATTCCCGAGGTTAAAATAGATATATGGTATATCGTCCACTATCTCCTCGGCCGCCTTCATGTCGGCAATGGCCGTAGAATAGTCATATACCTGGCTGACCTGGTCCTTGACCCTGGCCCTGGTAGTGCCCGAATCGTCCATTGTAAGAACCTGGACATTACTCTCTATCGATGAAATAAAGTCAATCATCTCGGAGCGCAGCACACCGCGGTTCATATAATAGAATGCCCTGTAAAGCTTTGATATGTCATCATCAGGCTCAGCCTCTATGGAAGAATCGTAATAGTTGAGAGCCGAACTGTACTGTCTGCCGGTCGTCTCGTACAGGGCCTTCAGGAAACAGTTCTGCGGAGAACCTTCGTCCGGTGCGCCATAAAGTGCATTCTCTATGACCTGGTCCGAGACGGTACCGGTGAAGGCCGTGTCAGAATTTGTGACAGCCACAGGTACAGCCGTCTCCGCCAGAAACTTGTCGATCAGAGGGTTCTCATACCTGCGCTGAAGTGCATATCTGGTATCCTCCCTGCTGTCTGACAGCGTAAAGCGGTACATTGGCTTGAGCCTTATGTCAATGTCCCTGTGCTGAAGGAGCTCGTCATTGAAATCATTCTTGGCAAAATCCGCATCAAGAGCTATAAGGGAACTGTATTTCCTGGTCGTATCGGCAAAAGACCCGGCGTTCTTTGAACTCGCCTCCCTGTATTCCTGGACTTTCTTCTGAGCTGTATCGTAGTCCTCCTTGGATGACTTGTAGTCCCCAAGCATGTTCTTCACATAAGCCCTGTTCATGTACGCCTTCGCGAAGTCGGGATAAAGTTCAATGGCCTTGTCGTAGTCCTCCAGAGCATCCTGATAACGTTCCATCTCTATGAATATCGAGGCCCTGTTGAAATAGGCAAGCACATTCTCGGGGTTGATATTCAATACTCTGTCCATATCTGAAAGGGCATCCTCGTACGCCCCTACCTGGGCATTTATCAGGCCTCTGTTGTAAAGCGTAAGGGCATTTCCAGGCTCATCCTTCAGCACACGGTTCAGATCCCTCATCGCGCCCATATAATCCTTCTGCTCGTAAAGCATGATTGCCCTGTTGAAATAGGCGAACGTATTGGAGGAATCAAGCTGGATGGCCTTGTCCATGTCGGATACCGCCTTGGGATAGTCCCCTGAGTCGGCATACAGGCGTCCGCGGCGGACATAGCCTTCCGGGTCATACCGGTCAAGCTGGATGGCCTTGTTGTAGTCTGCCATGGCTTTAAGGGTATCTTTGAGGAACAGGTAGCTTGCCCCTCGGTTAAGGTATGCGGAAGGATCTTTTGGTTCCTTTCTAATGTACCTGTCGAAATCAGAGACGGCCTTGTCGAACTGCTGTGAAAGGAAGTATGTCACTCCCCTGCTGAAATAGAGTCCGATATAGCCGGGCCTGAGGTTGATCGCCTGCTGGAGGTCATCCAGGGCCTCGTTGTATTTCCCTGCACGACTCAGTGTAATGGCCCTGTAATGATATCCTGATGTGAATACGGGGTTCAGCCTCACGGAAGCGTCGAAATCGCTCTGGGCCCCACGGATATCACCGAGGTTGTACTTGGCTATCCCCCTGAAAAAGAAAGTCCAGTAATCGGTGGTGTCGAGACGTGCCAGTACGTTGAAGTTCTCTATGGCGCGTGCATATTTACCTTCTGAAAGGGCCTGGCGGCCACGGAAAAAGAATACATCCTTGTCATACTGGGCATGAAGGTGACCTGCGGCCGCCGCAAAGAACAGCACCACTGCCAGAAGATATTTTCTCAGTATTCCCATCAATGTTTTTCTTATTTTTTTTAATTTTGGGCCGCCTTTTTCCGAACCAGGCGCAAATATACGCAGAAGCAAAGAGCAATGCAAGTTTACTTGCGGCTGCAGAGGCACAGTGCAGCCATAGACAAGGTTTAAAATAAATAGGCGAATCCCAAATGTTATCATTTATCATGCCCCGCCAGACAAAAATGGACAAAAAAATCATCATATCCGCAACCGCAGCCATTGTAATGGCCATATCGGGACATCCCCATGCTGCCGGGCAGAGCCCGTGGATATCAAATGACACATTGGCCCATAACCTGGTATGGGAGGACAAACTGTACCGGCAGGTGGAATTCCTTTCGGACAGTCTGTGCGGAGGAAGGGCCACTGGTTCTGCCGGAGGAAACGAAGCCGCCTTCTGGATCATCAGAAATTTCAGGGAGTCAGGACTCATGAGCCCTGGCCCAGGATATGGCAGGCACATATATTCCGGGGAGGGGACAGTCGGGCACAACATTATCGGGATGATCCCGGGATCTCTCAAAACCCTCTGCGACTCCTATATAGTGGTTGGCGCGCATTATGACCATCTTGGCATCCTCGCCGGAAAAATGTACCCGGGAGCTGACAGCAACGCATCCGGGACAGCGGCACTCGTTACGCTCGCCAGAATGTTCACCTCCATGAAGACACTGGGAAAGACGTATGGCAGGAACATCATTTTCGTAGCTTTCGACGGACAGTGCATGAACCTGTCAGGGTCATATTCCTTCTGGAGAATGATCGAAGACGGCGACCTGGAAGACCCGGTGACAGGAGAGACCGTTACAAAGGACAGGATATCGCTCATGGTCAACATAGACCAGATAGGATGCACGCTCTCTCCACTTGCCTCAGGAAGGAAAGACTACATGATCATGCTGGGTAACGACAGCCTGAAAAAGGAGGACAGGAACAAGATCGGACAATGCAACCTTTTCTACGGCACCGGCCTGGAAATCTCACATTCGTACTACGGGAGCAAGGATTTCACGAGGATATTCTACACCCTTTCAGACCAGAAGGTATTCATAGAAAACGGTGTGCCGGCTGTGCTTTTCACATCCGGCATCACCATGAACAACAACAAGACCTACGATACCGCAGACACTCTTGACTATGAAATTCTGCGCAAACGTATCATCTTGATTTTCCACTGGATTGAAAAAATGCTATAGAACGGCTATTTTTCACAGGACAGAAGCTTCCATACACAGGCGCTGAGGGCGGCACCAGCAAACGGGGCAACAATGAACAGCCAGAGCTGCCTGAGCGCCACACCGCCTTCAAACACCGCCGGACCTATGCTCCTTGCCGGATTGACTGAGGTCCCCGTGATAGGGATGCAGACAATATGGATAAGGACGAGAGAAAGCCCGATTGCCAGGCCCGCAAAATTGCCGGCACCTTTTCGGGAGTCAGTAGCCCCAAGGACCACCAGCACGAAGATGAAAGTGAAAACCGCCTCCGCTATAAATGCCTGGAGTCCCATGCCTTCCTTGAAACTGTTTGAGCCTGTAGCAGTAGGGCCGTCATGCGCTCCTGAAGAAACCAATGCAAAAAGGACAGCCGAACCGATGATGGCACCTATGACCTGGAAAAGCATATACATTCCGGCATCTTTCCCGCTCATCCTGCCGCTGAGGTAGACCCCGAGGGTTATAGCCGGATTGATATGGCATCCGGAAATGCCTCCTATCGTATACGCCATTGCAACAACGGCAAGTCCGAACGCAAAGGCTACTCCGAGAGTCCCGACTCCGGCACCGACCGTACCGGCAACGTTTCCGGCAAACACAGCACTTCCGCAGCCCATGAGCACCAGGACCATTGTCCCGGTCATCTCAGCCAAATACTTCTTCATGATACAAGTAATTTTAGAATCAATGGTTTCAAATATAGGATTTTTTCCGAAGGTTGTCATCCTGTCACGACATTGCCTTGCATAAAAAGGTAATCCAATGTTATTTAATGAATTAAATTCTCAAGATTCACGTTATTTGATTAAATTTGCATTCAAAATAACCATTAACCAGGATTTCCAATGGGCATTAAAATCTTTACAGCAACGACGGCCTTTCTGGTCTCGGGCCTCTGCATGTCTGCACAGGACGGAGAGTTCGACCTTTCGACACAGAGACTCGAGTCGCAGACAATAGCCAAGGTACCAGGACACAAGATAGACCACAAAGGTCTGATAATCAATCCGACTCCACACAAGGTCAGCATAGACCGCGAAAAAGTTCTGGACTTTACTGCCGGATTCAATGTGAAGGACAGGGAAAAGGCCTTCTCAGATGATCTTCCATTCCTGAAAAAGGAAAAGAAAGGTCTGCCATTGTCTATCAGTTTCGGGCAGAAAGCCGCAGCAAAAGCCGGAGTGAAAGCTGTTGACGGAGCATATAGGCTGACTGTCTCTGATAAAGGCGTAAGCGTGACAGGATATAATGAAAGAGGTGCTTTCTACGGTCTGCAGACCCTCAGGCAGGTACTGGAAGGAGGGACACTTCCTCATATGGACATCTGCGACTGGCCTGACCTGAAATACCGCGGAGTTGTGGAAGGGTTCTATGGCACGCCATGGTCCCACGAAGTAAGGACATCATTGATAGACTTCTACGGGGCAAACAAGATGAACACATATATTTATGGTCCTAAAGATGACCCGTACCACAGCTGTCCGAACTGGAGGCTGCCTTACCCGGAGGGCGAAGCAGAAGCCATAAGCGACCTGGTAAATGCCTGCAGACGCAACCGCGTGGACTTCGTTTGGGCCATCCATCCGGGACAGGACATCAAGTGGAACGAGGAGGACTACCGGAACCTCCTGAACAAGTTCAACCTGATGTATGATCTGGGAGTCCGCGCCTTCGCCATTTTCTTTGATGACATTTCCGGAGAAGGTACGGACCCGGCCCGTCAGGTGCAGCTTCTCAACAGGCTCAACGATGAATTCATAAAAAACAAAGGGGATGTGAGACCGCTTATAGTATGCCCTACAGACTATTCGAAGCTATGGGCGAATCCGGGCCCGGACGGCAGCCTCGCCATCTACGGACAGATGCTTGACCCTGGCATAGACGTATTCTGGACAGGAGACTATGTATGCAGCGACCTGACCATGGAAACAATGGAATGGGTCAATTCAAGGATAAGAAGGCCGGCATTCTATTGGTGGAACTTCCCTGTCACCGACTACGCCCGCCATATAATCATGCAGGGGCCTGCATACGGGCTGGATCCGGACCTCACGTCAAAAGACCTGCAAGGGATAGCAAGTAACCCGATGGAACACGGGGAGGCCTCAAAGATAGCGCTTTACGGAGTAGCTGACTACAGCTGGAACATAGCCGGGTACAATCCGCTGGACAACTGGGAGAGAGGCCTTGCAGAGCTTGTCCCCGAGGATCCGGACGCATACAGGACTTTCGCCATACATTCCTGCGATACAGAAACAGGATACAGAAGAAGCGAGTCATGGGAAACCGAGACATTCCTTGTAGACAACTATACCAGTACGCAATACGACGCCCTTCTTGAAGAATTCAGGAAAATAGGCGGAATACCGGAGAGGATGAAATCCGGATGCAGAGACAAACTGCTTTTAAAGGAACTGGCCCCATGGCTGACAGAATTCGGAAAACTCGGAGTCCGAGGAGAAAAGACGCTTGAACTCATCAAACTCCTTGAAAACGGAGACTATGAAAAGTTCTGGGCAGGATATACCGGCAACATAATGACGCAGGAAGAAATTGAAAGCTACAATGCACACAAATGCGGCACGCTCAAGCTCCAGCCGTTCTATGAAAATGCCATGTATGATCTGGGGAACATGTTTTTCAGTAAGATTTCAGGCAAGAATCCGCATGTCATGCGCGGAATCGGTTCATTCAGCAATTCATTCTCGACCCAGACAAACCTGATGTTTGACAATGACACTTCCACATATTATACGTCCGGAGCCGCGCAGGAACAGGACTCGTGGATAGGTGTAGACCTCGGAAGCCCTGTACAGATCAAGGAAATATCAATACTTCAGGGCAGAAACTCTGTTGATGATGTGGACTATTTCGACCATGCGGCCCTACAGTGCTCTGTGAACGGAAGGGCATGGACAACACTCATTGACAACATGCGTGAGCAGTACATTATCAGATGGTCAGGCAATCAAGTGGAAGCCAGGTTCGTAAGACTGAAGAGACTTGATTCGAAGAAGCAGAACTGGGCCTCCGTCCGTAGTTTTGAAGTAAACCCTGTCAGGGCCGACAACCTCGGGTTCACAATCATATCTGATGACACCGATGCTGCCGTAAAGGCTTTTGACAAGGACCTCCAGTCTTTCTTCCGATGCGACGGAACACTTTCATTTGAAGTACCTGAAGGGACCGGGACCATCACGGTCCTGACCGGAGACAACGGCCGTTTCTCCGTAGAGCATGTTTCCGAAGATGGCACAGGGATCAGGACCATGGACTGCGCAGGCCCGTACATGACAATATACCTTGCCGACGGTACAGACAAGGTCTACATAAAAGGCAAAGCCGACATCTACGAAATAATACTGTAGACTTTACTCGGACAGGTATTTTTCCAAAGCCTTGGAAAGCAGAAAAACTGCTCTTTCAAGGCTTTTTGCTTCAAGGACATACGCAATCCTGACTTCGGAACGTCCGGCTCCCGGGGTAAAATAGAATCCTGAGGCAGGAGCCATCATTACGGTCTCTCCTTCATACTCAAAATCCGAAAGGCACCATGCACAGAACCTGTCTGCATCATCCACAGGAAGGCGAGCTATGGTATAGAACGCCCCGGCCGGTACGGAGGTCATCACCCCGGGTATGGATTTCAGACCCTCAACAAGGACATTCCTCCTGTGGTCATATTCCCTGATTATCGGCCCGAGATACTCCATTCCGACGCCGCACGACGCCTCTGCAACAATCTGTCCCAGCAAAGGGGGACTGAGCCTTGCCTGTCCCAGTTTAAGGACACTTTCCATGACCGACCTGTTTTTTGAGACGACAGCACCGATCCTTATCCCGCATTCCGAATACCTCTTGGAAAAAGAATCAAGAATCACGACATTCTCATCAACACCTGACAGGTGTCCGGCAGAGAAATATTCTGCCTGTCCATAGACAAACTCCCTGTAGACTTCGTCAGAAAAGAGGAAGAGGTCATGCCTGCGGACAATCTCTGAAAGCATAAGCATCTCGGCTGCCGAATAAAGGCTTCCGGAAGGGTTGTTCGGATTGCAGACAAGGATAGCCCTGGTCCTTGACGTAACCAGCTTTTCAAACTCCTCCGCAGGAGGCAGGGCGAAATTGTCCTCTATCCTTGTCATGATGGTCCTGACATTTATACCTGCCGCAGCGGCAAAAGTAATATAGTTGGCATATGTGGGATCAGTAGTTATAATCTCGTCACCAGGATCCAGGCATGCCAGGAAAGAAAAGAGCACTGCTTCCGAGCCGCCTGTAGTGACCATTATCTGGTCAGGGGTATAATCCATCCCGTATCCGGCATAATATGCCGACATCTTTTCACGCAGGGACAGGAAGCCCTGCGAAGGGCTGTATTCCAGAACAGTTCTGTCTACATGCCTCAACGCCGCAAGCCCTTCCTGCGGAGTCTTAATGTCAGGCTGCCCTATGTTCAGGTGATACACCTTCACTCCTCTTGCCATAGCCGCTTCAGCCAGAGGTGTAAGTTTACGTATCGGGGAACCGGCTATGCCGTCTATCCGTTTCGAAGTATGTACCATGACCTGTCAGAATCTGAAACCCACAGCAGCATAGAACATGTCACGACGGCAGGAGACCGACCCTGCCAGGTCCCCTTTGACCTTGTCGGTCAGACCCCAGTCGTAGCCCGCCTTCAACTCCAGAAAGTTGAACAGCTCTATACCTACACCGCCGCCCAGGGCCATGTCAAACCTCTTGTATGCCGGCAGGTCCAGAACCTGCAGATCAACGTCATCGAGGGCATCCGACTTAAACTTGCCTTTATAGAAATTGTATTTGAGGGATCCTTCAATCCTCTGTCCCTGAATGCTGACAGTCATGTCATAACTGTATGTATGGCTCAGGCCGACAGAAAAGACAGGACCTGCATATGCCTGGATTTTAAGCACCTTCGGAATAATGTTGAAAGTATATCTGACACGCAGGGGGACGTTGAGATAATGGTCTTTTTCAGAACCGCCCTTCATGTTAATATTAAAGTCATTGAAGATAGACCTCGCTGACTTGTCCGTAGTGTATGAATAATTCAGCCCTATCCTTATCCCGAGTCCGGCTACAATCCTGACATCGTCACTTACGCCGACATAAAATCCGTTCATGGAAGTGCCTTGCAGGGCGGTATTTCCCCCTGAGATACCGTAACGCATACTCATATAGCCGGCTTCAATACCGGCCTTGGCTGAAGCAGATGCACCAGCAGCTGCGACGGCAATCAGGAGAAGAAGTGATTTCAACTTTTTCATAGCTGCATTTTTATTATACCTGCCCAAATTTATACATTTTTTTCATTTCAGGACACAGTCCGTCACATTCTTGATGCCTACGAGCCCGAAATACTGTTCCACAATATCCCCTCTGACACAGACCCTCCTTCCGACATTCTCCGGATGCTCCACCAGTCCCAGCCTGTCCCTTATATCCCCGGCAGGCACAGATACGGCTATACATGATTCACGCGATGAAACCGACGAGCGGCCGGCTATTGCAAGATTGGAGTCGGACGAGAACGGCGGGGTGAAAGACACGGATGTCCTGCCCAGGTCTCCGCCTACTATGTAGCCGCAGACCCACACATCCTCCGCACCAATGTTGCCCCTTGCCTGGTTTACAGACATTGCATCATCTACATTCCCACCTTTGTCGCTTTCATCTTTGCCTATGACATAGTCCTCGTCTGTCCATATCCGTGTCGTGTCAATGGATATGGAAATGCCGTCTTCACCCTGTAGCATGTCATCAGAGACCTGTATACCTATCGTCAGTATCTCCTGGCTTTCAAGCGACCTGGTGAGGAGGGTCTTCTCCCCTTTCCCGTCATCAAGTACGACAGATACAGGACCTGGGTTGAAATATGCAATCCTGTCCTCGTTATAACCATACATGAGACGCCCGTCGTCCGATGACACGAAAAGTACTCCGTCAGGGAAAGCCTCCAGAAAATCCGGCGAAATGCGAAGCCTTATGCCAGAGTTGACCTGCCGGCATTCAAGCCTTACATTGATGACGCTGCCGGACGGGACGACTACGCACTGCTCGTCTCCGAACAGAGGTCTGGAAAACTGCGGTCTGGAGAAATCAGAGGATTTTACACTTACCGTATAGCTTCCAGAAGGTACCGGAAGCGACTCAGGCGAATCTCCATAGAAACCGGAATAGATGGTCTCTCCTGATGAACTCCTTATATCCAGGATAAAATCATTCGTGTCAGGAAGCTCCACATGCTGGAGAGCAGCCTTGTACATGTCCTCCGGAAAACTGATTCTCATACAACCCTCCTGCTGGTCTGCACCGGAGGTCCCGGTACAAGAAACAGCTGTCGTCAAAACGGAAATCTGGAATACGGCCAGACTTGACAAACAGAAAAATTCCTTTCTCATCATATTTGAAAATTTGTTGGTTCGTCGGCCAAATTTATAATGAGAAAACAGTCCCCTGAGCATCTGGAGCCGATGTTTTTCTGTTTCTTTAACTTTTTTCTTTTTTTTGTCTTTTACATAAAGAAAAGACACTCTGGATTTTATTTTCACTTTTCCACGACCCGTATCCTGGCATACTTCAGGAGCAGTATCTTTTCACCATAATCATCGAAGGATATCCTGGCTTTGAGGTCCGTCGGACCTCCTGCAATCTCAAGGATTCTCCCGAAGCCGAAGCGGTTGTGCTCCACCCTCTGCCCGGCCCTGAGCTGAAGAATAGGCGTAGGCTCGAACTCCGCGCCGGGCCTGGGAGGAACAGATGCGGAAGGTTTGCGTAAGGCGGCCCCAACAGTGCTTCTGGCAGGCACAGTCCCGTGCTCTCTGCCCGATGGAGGTACTGCCGTGGCGTTGCCAGATCTGCCATAGGTACAGGACAGAAAGCCACCCGTATGGTTATTCTTCTGCCCGGGAACATATCCGGAGCCGGTCCCGAAAGACCTTGATGCCCTCTGCCCTGACCACGGATGCCTTCCGGAAAAAACTTCGTCATCTTCATCCCCACCATGGCCGAGAGGGTTGGAAATATACCTGCTGTCTATCTCCCTGAGGAAGCGGCTCGGAGAATTGGACTCATGCTTTCCGTTACGCATCCGCGTAGTCGCGAACGACAACTGGACAGCCTTCTTCGCGCGTGTAATGGCTACATAAAACAATCTCCGCTCCTCCTCTATGTCATTCTCCGTGGCCATTGACCCTCCGGAAGGAAAAATGTTCTCTTCCATACCGGCCACATAGACATAGGGGAACTCCAGCCCCTTGGACGAGTGTACTGTCATCAAAGTTATCCTGTTGCTCGCATCTTCATCGTCTTCAATGTCCACGGCACTAAGAAGCGACACATTCTCAAGATATTCGCTGAGAGTGACGGCCGGAAGGTCGTAAGCCGACAACTCGGCACCCTCGCCCACACTACCGTCCGCCTGCATCTGCTCGAAATACTCGCTCTGGCGTTCTTCCACGAAAGTCTTTACACTGTTTAGCAGTTCCTCCACATTGGCCGTACGGGACTGGCCCTCGATGCTGTTGTCACTTTTGTACATCATAAGGAGGCCGGATTCCAAGGCAATAGAAGTGGACAGCGTTCCGGCGTCTTCGGTGGCGGCCCTGGCCGAGAAGCGCTGCATCATATCGCAGAAAGCACGCATTTTCTGAACGGCGGCAGGCTTCAGGCCGTAAGTTCCCAGACTGTCCTGATAGACCGCCCTGAAAAGCGGGCATCCAATATCAGCCGCAGCGGCATTAAGCGCGGCCAGGGACGTATCACCTATCCCCCTTGCAGGCTTGTTGACCACCCTTTTGAAGGACTCATCGTCATTCAGATTGGCCGCAAGTTTCAGGTATGCCATCATATCCTTGACCTCCGCCCTCTCGTAAAATGAATTCCCTGAATAAATTACATACGGGAGATTGCGCTTGCGCAAAGCCTCCTCCAGGGCCCTTGATTGGGAATTGGTCCTGTACAGAATAGCGAAATCCTGGTACTGTGCCGAGTCCGACCTTATCCGCGACATGACCGAAGAGGCTATCAGCAGGGCCTCCTCCTGTTCCGTATAGGCATTGATCAGCTTTATCTTCTCACCTTCCTCCCCTTCCGAATAGCATTTTTTCGGTATCCTGGCGCTATTTCTGGCTATAAGGGAATTGGCGGCATCCACTATGGTCCTGGTTGAACGGTAGTTCTGCTCCAGACGGAAAGTCATGTTGTCCGGATAGTCCTTCTGGAAGTTCAGTATGTTCTCGATCTTGGCACCTCTGAATGCATATATCGACTGGGAGTCGTCCCCTACCACACATATATTATGGTGTCCGGCACTCAGCTTCCTCAATATCAGATACTGGGAATAATTCGTATCCTGGTATTCGTCCACCATTATATACCGGAAACGTCCGGCAATGGACTCCAGCGCCTCAGGGCTGTCCCTCAGCAGGATGTTCATGTTGAGCAGGATATCGTCGAAATCCATGACCCCAGACTGCCTGCATTTCCGGGCGTACAGCTGGTAGATGTCACATATCCTCGGCTTGCGGGAAGCGGCATCGTTCTGCTGAGCCACGGCATTGCGACGGTAGGCCTCCGGAGTGACCAGATTGTTCTTTGCCATTGAGATCCTCGAAAGGACATCCTTAGGCTTGTACAGTTTCTCGTCAAGCTGCAGTTCTTTGATGCAGCTCTTTATGGCACTTGTGGAGTCGCTTGTATCATATATGGTGAAATTCTCAGGATAGCCCAGGCTCCTGGCGAACTCCCTGAGGAACCTTATGAACACGGAGTGGAAAGTGCCCATAAAAAGACGTCTTGCCTTTCTCTCCCCAACCATAAGCGCTATCCTCTCCTTCATCTCCGAAGCCGCTTTCTTGGTGAATGTCAGGGCTAGTATACTGTCCGGAGGACATCCCTTCTCCAGGATATATGCTATCCTGCTGGTAAGCACCCTGGTCTTGCCCGAACCAGCCCCCGCTACAATAAGCACCGGCCCCTCCGTACAGCTGACAGCACGTCTTTGCTCACTGTTCAGCCCCTCCAATATAGTATTCGCATTGTTTCCCATAATGGGCGCGAATATAGGAAGAAGCCGAGAGCGGAACAAATTTATTTGCCGCACATGGGATTCCACGGCATATGGCAGCCAAAACAGGAAAGGAACAATGTCAATATGTTTATACATAATACATTTAACTATGAATCAATCGTTTTTGACCATTCCTCAAGCCAAATGCTTGAGACGGTCCTGTAGAATTATTCAAAATACTATTGTCTGATATCCAATTCTTCACTATATTTGTACGGATTATATAGCGAGGAACACTAAAACCTGAAATGTTTCCGGTACGGCAAAATCTTCCGCATGTATATACAAAGAGACTACATCGGCGGATTTATATCGGAAAGCAGCCCTTTTCAGACAACAAAATATACTGAGGCTGCCAGACTAAAACAACATTAATAACAAACTAACACATGCCAAAGCTTATGCTTAAAGAAAAGACCGGGGCAGTCCTTGCAGCCCTGCTACTTTCTACTGCGCTTTCTTTCGCTGAAGAAAGCGCAGTCGACAGGGAGCGGCATTCTATTACCCCCCCCAGCAAAGCAATCTGAGTAACCCGAAAGCTCCGGCAAATGCCGGGCCCCAACAGAGGGAAAAGGGAATCACAATCAACGGTACAGTCCGTGACATGCAGCAGGAGCCTCTCATCGGAGTCTCTGTCATGATCCAGGGGACCAACACAGGTGCCATCACGGATGCCGACGGCCATTACATCATCATTGTCCCGAACAAGGAATCTGTCCTTGAATTCAGCTATCTCGGATTCGAACCCGTAGCCATCACTGTCAGGAACCAGATCAACATCAACGTCAACATGCGGGAGACCGCAAACAGCCTCGACGAATCCGTAGTCGTGGCTTACGGCCAGCAGAAAAGGGCTTCTATCGTAGGTTCCATCACTTCAGTGAACCCGACTGCACTCCAGCAGGGATCGACCCGTGCGGTATCCAACAACCTTGCCGGACAGCTTGCCGGTGTGATAGCCGTGCAGAGATCCGGTGAACCGGGATATGACGGATCTTCTTTCTGGATCCGCGGTATATCCTCGTTCCAGGGTACAGGACGCGACCCTCTGGTGCTTGTCGACGGCATAGAGCGCAGCCTCGATGACCTTTCGGCAGCCGAGATCGAGTCGTTCTCTGTACTGAAAGACGCAGCAGCCAGTGCCGTATACGGTGTGCGCGGAGCAAACGGCGTCATCCTGGTCCAGACAAAGAAAGGCTATCTCGGACGTCCGAAAGTCAATTTCCACATGGAGCAGAGCTTCACCCAGCCGGTAAAGCTTCCTGAATACATCGGCTCTTACGACTACCTCTCGCTCATGAACGAACTGACAACAGCCGCAGGGAACCAGCCTCTGTACGGGGCTGAAGCCATGGAAGGCTACCGCACGGGGTCAGACCCGGACCTTTACCCCGATGTCAACTGGCTGGACGCCATTTCCAAGGACTATGCGAGCAACACCAGAGGGGACCTCACCATCACCGGAGGTAGCGACATCCTCAGATACGCCCTTGTAGCCTCATACTATGGAGAAGACGGAATTTTCGAGAAAGACCCGAGAAAAGACTGGGGAGGCCTGCATCTGAACAAATACAACATACGCTCCAATGTCGACATCAACATCACCAAGACCACGATCGTCGGCATCAGCATCGGAGGGTATCTCCAGGAAATAAGAGGACTTGCAGTAGGCACTGACGACATATTCAACCGTGCATTCGATACCCCGCCATATGTACACCCTACACAGTACTCTACCGGACAGGATGTAAGGGTAGAGCAGAGAAACAACCCGTGGGCAGAGACCACCCAGCACGGATACAGCAATTCAACGGCATCGAAGATAGAATCACTCTTCTCCGTTGAGCAGAGGCTGGATTTCGTGACCAAGGGACTGAAAGCAAAGGCCCTGTTCTCCTTCGACCGCTATTCACGCTCCTATGTGAACAGAAGCAGGACCCCTATATATTATTCACCTGCGACAGCCAGGGACGAGGAAGGCAACCTGATACTCGGGACACCTGGCAACGGACAGGAATTTCTCGACACATCCGATGGTGCGGACTGGGGAAACAAGGCCACATACTTCGAGGCCAACGTAACATATGACAGGACCTTCGGAAAGCATGCGGTAAGCGGACTTTTCCTTTACAACCAGCGCGACTACAACGACGGAAGTATCGTACCTTACAGACGCATGGGTATCGCCGGCCGTGCATCCTACACATTCGACAACCGCTATGTAGCCGAGTTCAACTTCGGATACAATGGTTCCGAAAACTTTACAAAAGGCAACCGCTTCGGTTTCTTCCCTTCAGCGGCCGTGGGCTGGCTCGTATCAGAGGAGCCGTTCATGAAGAACGTGAAGAAGGCCATCTCGCTCCTGAAGTTCCGTGCCTCATGGGGCCTTACAGGTAACGACCAGCTCTCCGGAAGAAGGTTTGCATTCCTTTCTACCATCGACACAGACGGCTCATACCAGTGGGGATATGACGCCTCGCTGAACCGGTCGGCACGCTTTGAAGGTGAAATCGGAGTCACTGACCTCACATGGGAGACCGTAGAGAAAATTAACGTAGGTATGGAACTCGGCCTGTGGAACGCATTCAACCTCCAGGTGGACTGGTTCAAGGAAATGAGACGCGACATCTTCATGCAGAGACAGAACATCCCTACGGCTGCAGGTTTCCGCAAGACACCGTGGGCCAACTTCGGAAAGGTGAACAACACCGGTGTAGACCTCGCCCTCTCGTTCAACAAAGACATCAACAAGGATCTCTATGTAGGTTTCCGCGGGACATTCACCTATGCGCACAATACTATCATCGAGCAGGATGAAGCACTTGGAGTAATCGGGACCAACCGCCAGCGGACAGGCCATTCAGTAGACGAGCTCTTCGGACTCAAGGCTGTAGGCCTTTTCACCGAGGATGACTTCGTTGCCGGTCCTGACGGCGAACTCACTCTCAGGGATGACATCCCTGCACATACATTCTCTACAGTGCGTCCGGGAGATATAAGATATGAGGATGTCAACGGGGACGGTGTAGTCAACGCTATGGACGAAGTCGCCATGGGAGGCACTGTAAACCCGGAAATCGTCTACGGTTTCGGAGGAAACATCAGATGGAAGAACCTGGACTTCAGCTTCTTCTTCCAGGGTAACGGCAGAACGCACCGATTCATCGGAGGCCCGGCTAACAACTTCCTTCCAGGTTCATCACAAGGAACAATGGGAAACATCCTCTCCAACTACAACGACCGCTGGACTGAAGAAAACCAGAGCCAGGACGTATTCTACCCGAGACTATCATGGGGGCCCAACGCCAACAACAGCCAGAACTCATCATGGTGGTACAAGGACATGAGCATGCTCCGTCTCAAAGACGTGGAGATCGGCTACTCCCTTCCTCACAGATGGATGGACAAGATTCGCCTCGAGAGCATCCGCATCTATCTGAAAGGCTCCAACCTCGCCACCTTCTCCAGTTTCAAGCTGTGGGATCCGGAACTTGACACACAGACCGGAGCCAAGTATCCTATCATGAGATCCGTCTCCATAGGATTCGACATTAATTTCTAAATCATCAATACAACATATTTGAACTCATGAAGAAATTTATCAGAAATATACTTATCCTGGGCATAGGCCTCTCCGGCATGACAAGTTGCGCGGACTTCATAGACAACGCCCCGGATGACACTCTGACAATGGAAATGGTCTTCAACGACAAGGTACGTACGGAAGACTGGTTTGCCGGAGTATATACAAAGGTACCCGACCCATACTGGGGATTCCTCAGGGACTATGGGTACGATGTGCTCGGAGATGACCTTGACCCATCCCAGAGATGGCAGCAGTGGTGGGGAGGCTCGGTACTGAACTTCCTGATAGGCCAATGGTATACCAATTCATCCTGGAACGGGGATGTGTGGGCTGGATGTCCTATCCGCATCCGCTCTGCATACCAGTTCATAGAGAACGCCCATGCCCTGCCGGAGCAGAACCTTACAGAGGAAAGGGTAAATGACATGAAGAACCAGTGCAGGTTTCTTATAGCATACTATTATTGGCTCATGCTTGAGGCCCATGGCGCCATCCCGTTCTTCGACGGGCTGGCAAACGTAGAGGACCCTAACCTGATGAGAGGCCAGGAGACATTCGACTTCATGGTCAACTGGATAGACGGACAGCTTACCGAACTCTCACAAATCCTGCCCGCCACAAGGACGAACACATACCTGGGTGAAGCCACCTCCATCATGTGCCTTGCTGTCCGTGCAAGGATGCTGCTGTTCGCTGCCAGCCCTCTCGTGAACGGGAACAAGTGGTATACAGGACATGTAAACTACCGCGGAGAAGAAATATTCAACACCACATATGACGCGACAAAGTGGAGAAGGGCCGCAGACGCATGCAAGGAGCTTATCGATGCGGCAGAGACCGCCGGACACAGGCTCTACAAAGCATACAATGACGACGGGACCCTTGACCCGTTCATGTCATGCTACGGGGCGGTGATCAACCAGGTGAACATGACCAACCTTGTCAACAGCAACCCTGAGGCGCTCTTTGTAAGGCCTTCAAGCGACTACAGCCAGTTTGAAGGGCACTGCACTCCGCGCGGAGCCAAAGGGAACGGCGGTAACGGTATATACCAGACTCTCGTGGACGCCTTCTTCATGAAAGACGGTACAATTCCTATCACCGGATACAACGGAGACTACGGACATCCTGTAATCAACCCGGAATCAGGCTATACTGAAAAAGGATTCTCCACAGAGCCGGACGTCAGGAAAACGAAATATGACCTGTACAGGAACTATACGGGAGCGGCAGGGGAAGAAGTGGTTGTCAACCAGAGCAGGGACGGAGCTACCTACAACCAGGTGGCATCGACAGGTACATTCAACATGTATGTGAACCGTGAACCGAGGTTCTACCTGACCGTTATGTGGAACGAACAGTGGTACCACCAGGCCGGACGCACGACCAATTTTTATTCCAACGGCGTCGACGGAGGACCTACGCATGACGCACCGCAGAGCGGATACCTGAACCGCAAGAAAGTATCACTTGACCAGAACAACAGGGACAGCCAGCATCCTTACCGCCCCGGAATACTTTACAGGCTCGGCGAAGCCTATCTGAACTATGCCGAAGCACTCAACGAATGCGACCCTGGAAACCCTGACATCCTGAAATACCTGAACCTGATCCGTGAACGCGCAGGTGTACCTCAGTACGGCACTGGGACAGAAACTATCTGCGGAGAAACATTCGACCAGATTCCGGTACCAGCAGATCAGGATGCCATGCGTGAAGCCATCCGCAGGGAAAGGAGAGTCGAGCTTTGTTGTGAAGACGGAATCAGGTATATGGACCTCAGGAGATGGATGATGGCTGAAGAGGTCCTCGACCAGCCGACATACGGCATGAACTTCGCCGGCACTGAAAAATCAGACGACGCCTCCAATTCTGCGGCATTCTTTGTCAGGACAGTAGAAATGGCAGACCGTGCCTATGAAAGAAAATACTACTGGTTCCCTGTATATCAGACGGAAATGGACAAGGACCCGACACTGGTACAAGCTCCATTCTGGGACGAAGAATAGTTTTATGGAATAACGAAGAAAGACTGGACCCGGTTTGCCGGATCCAGTCTTTCTTTTGTCAACAAAAGCCTATAATAGGCAAATTGACAGATATTTGCCAAAAAATTAAAGTCATTTCCTCAAGGCATATAAAATAAGAAAAAAAATCACTAAATTCGCGGCGGTTTTCAGAAAATACTCAAAAAACGGTTTTTATAATGTCAAACAACATTGATTTGAAACGTGGGCTGGATATACCTATCACGGGTACAGCAGTCCAGAAGACCAAGAAGGTGATAAAGCCTGATGTTGTAGCCGTAAAACCAACTGACTTCAGGGGTCTCCTGCCGAGACTGCTGGTCAGGGAAGGCGACAAGGTCCTGGCGGGCTCCCCTGTCTTGGCTGACAAGAAATCCCCTGAAATACTGTTCACCTCACCGGTAAGCGGAACCGTTACGGAAATCGTCAGAGGAGAAAAAAGAAAGTTGCTTGAAGTCCGTATTAAGGCTGATGAATCCCAGGAGTATGTGGATTTCGGGGCGAGGAAAGTCTCGAATCTGAGCGCCGACGAAATCAAGGACGCGCTCCTGAAAAGCGGGCTATGGCCGGCTTTCATACAGCGGCCATACGGAGTTGTAGCAAATCCGGAAATCAGGCCTAAGGCTATTTTCGTATCCGCATTCGCCACAGCCCCGCTTGCTGCAAGCACTGAATATGCATTCAGGGATGAAATGAACTACATCCAGACTGCAATCGACGCTGTATCCAAACTGACTGACGGCGGGGTCCATGTGTCACTTAACGGGTCCAACTACTCCGGCACCCCTTTCCACAAGCTCGAGAATGTGACTTTCCATGTATTCTCGGGAAAACACCCCGCAGGAAATACAGGTATTCAGATCCATCACATCTCCCCGATCCAGAAGGGTGAGACGGTATGGACGATTTCGCCTCTCATGCTGTCTGCAATCGGAAAGCTATTCGTCACCGGAAAATATGACATGACACGTCTTGTGGCTGTCACCGGGCCCGAAGCCCAGGATCCTTGCTACGTCCAGGGTATCGCCGGGATGCAAATGACCGCCATCACGGATTTCTGCAACGCTCCAGAAGACAGCATCAGGTTCATAAGCGGAGACGTACTCACAGGCAAGAATGTCGGCAGCGATGGCTTCCTCAGTTTCCAGGACAACCAGATAACCCTGATAAAAGAAGGGCGGGAATTTGAAATGCTCGGATGGGCAAAGCCGATCAGAAGCAGCCTGTTCAGTTTCTCACACACTTATTTCTCCTGGCTTACCCCGGACAAGAAATACAATATGGACACGAACCTCCACGGAGGCCCACGTGCTTTCGTGATGTCGGATGTGTACGGGAAAGTCCTTCCTATGGACATATACCCTGTATACCTTGTCAAGGCATGCCTTGCAGGGGACATCGACAAGATGGAGAAGTTCGGCATATATGAAGTACTTGAAGAGGATCTTGCCCTCTGCGAGTACGTGTGTCCTTCGAAAATCGAGATCCAGTCCATACTTTCAGACGGCATAGACCTGATGATGAAAGAAATGGCTTAAAAGAGGAAGTTATGAGAAAATTTATCGATAAAATCAAACCGTCATTCGAGAAAGGCGGAAAATTCGGATTCCTTCATTCGACTTTCGATGCTTTCGAGTCATTCCTTTATGTCCCGGACACTGTGACTCTCAAAGGTTCGCATGTAAGGGACAGCGTCGATCTGAAGAGAATAATGATAACAGTAGTAGTAGCCCTCGTGCCATGCGCCCTTTTCGGCATCTGGAATGTCGGCTACCAGCACAACCTCGCGTTCGACCTCAACTGGGGCTTCTGGCAGATGGTATGGTACGGATTCCTCAGGGTCCTTCCTCTGTATGTCGTTGCATACGTAGTAGGTCTTGCGATAGAATTCATATCCGCCCAGATACGCGGACATGAAGTGAACGAGGGATTCCTCGTGTCAGGTATGCTCATCCCGCTGATTGTCCCTGTGGACGTTCCTCTGTGGATGCTCGCCATTGCAGTGGCATTCGCAGTGATCCTCGGCAAGGAAGTGTTCGGCGGCACAGGCATGAACATCTGGAACCCGGCCCTGCTGTGCCGTGCATTCCTGTTCTTCTCATACCCGAGCAAGATGTCCGGAGACACCATCTGGACAGGAGGTGTCACAAGATACCTCACTGACGGGACAGCATTTCAGAGCGGAAACGGGCTTGCAGACGCATTCTCAGGTGCCACCCCTCTCGTACATGCAGGAGCAGGCGGAGTACAGGGACTGACCGATGCCGGGACATCATTCATGGACCTAATTATAGGTACTATCCCTGGTGCTGTGGGCGAGACTTCTGTCATAGCCATCCTCATCGGTGCGGTAATCCTCATCTGGACAGGTGTGGCAAGCTGGAAGATAATGCTTTCATCCGTAATCGGGGCACTTGCCATCGGTGGGCTCTGTAACCTTATCGGCGGGACACCGGCAATGGAAATGCCTGCATACTACCACCTGGTACTCGGAGGATTTGCATTCGGTACAGTGTTCATGGCCACAGATCCTGTGACATCAGCCCAGACAGAGACCGGGAAATGGATCTA
>CALVCB010000008.1 GCA_944325965.1 uncultured Bacteroidales bacterium | reverse complement strand
GCCATGTGCGCAAAGTTCATGACTGCCGATGCTTCGATAGATGTCGATGCCTTGGAATATGTGGAAGGACCTATGGAGTCCCTTCACGGGAGCAGCGCAATATTCCGGTGCGGACTATGCCTAGTCTGTACTTCAGGGGGATGTACCGTATCCACGGGGGCAAGCACATATAATATGACGGCGGGTACGGGGATTGTCTTTGTGACCGGGACTCTCCTGCAGCTCGATGACTGTGCTGATGACCTGTGTTTCAGGGGCATACTTTTCCCGAAAAGGAGATTCACAGATGTCGTGGCGAATCTTGATACGGCACTCTTCAACTACATGCATGAATATCCGTGCTATGTATATGACGGCTCTCCTGAGCGTATTGCGGCCTTCAGTGGCATGAACCTATGGATGGACATGGCAAGGATGCTGTTCTCCGGTACTTTCAGCAGTGATGACCTCCGGGTGCAGGAAGAGGACAATTTCCTGCGTGGGCTCTTTCTCTGGATGCGACGGACTCTGGATATAGGGGGCAGGGCGGGGGAAAGCAGTAAAGACAGGACGGTTACCCTCTGCCACAGGTTCCTCGGACTTGTGCATGAGTTTGCTTCGCAGGAGCACAGCGTCCAGTTCTATGCCGACCGCCTGTGCATTTCCCCACGGTATCTCAACAAGATAACGGTCAGGCATGTGGACGGTCTGAGTCCCAAAAATATCATTGATGACCAGCTCTTGGCGGAAATCAAGGTGCGGCTTGTGAACTCTTCCCTTTCAATCACTCAGATAGCCGGGGAACTGAATTTCTCGGACCAGACGTATATGAGTTCTTTCTTCCGCAGGCTTACGGGCCGGTCTCCTGCGGACTACCGGAAATCTGCGGCAAGATGATATGATATCCGTGGACCGCACGCGAAAATACGATAATTTCTTCTCAGCGGCCCTCTTGTGGGCATTATAATGTGAAAAAATGACTATATTTGCAGGCTTGCTGGACCTTGAGGTGGGCCTGGGAGTGTAAATTGTTGATAACAAACACCTTCGGAATCAGTAACGTTTGGGTTCCGGAGAGTTTTTAATAATAAGATACGGATACTTTATGGAACTTCCTGCAAAGTACAGTCCTGCAGAAGTAGAGGACAAATGGTACGCCTATTGGCTTAAGAACAAGTTTTTCCATTCGGAACCGGATGAGAGAGAACCATATACGATAGTCATACCGCCACCTAACGTGACCGGGATACTTCATATGGGGCATGTGCTGAACAATACATTGAATGACGTGCTTGTGCGCAAGGCCAGGATGGACGGGAAGAACGCCTGCTGGGTCCCTGGAACGGACCATGCTTCCATAGCTACTGAAAGCAAGGTGGTGGCCAAGCTGAAAGCCGAGGGCATCAGCAAGGAGGACATCACCCGCGAGGAGTTCCTCAAGCACGCATGGGAGTGGAAGGAGAAGCATGGCGGCATCATCCTGAGCCAGCTCAGGAAGCTCGGGGCATCATGCGACTGGGACAGGACCAAATTCACCATGGACCCCGACTTGAGCGATGCGGTGATAAACACATTCGTCTATTTCTACAGGAAAGGCTATATCTATAGAGGTGTCAGGATGGTAAACTGGGACCCTGTTGGGCTGACCGCAGTGAGTGACGAGGAGGTGATCCACAGGGACACCGTCAGCAAGTTCTACCACCTCAGGTACTTCATATCTGACGGTAAAGGGAATCCTACAGACAAGTATATCATCATTGCGACCACGCGTCCGGAGACCATCATGGCGGATGCCGCGGTATGTATCAACCCGGAGGATGAAAGATACCATTGGCTGAAAGGCAAGAAGATACTTATTCCTTTGATAAACAAGGAGATTCCTATTATCGAGGACAGCTACGTCGAGATGGGGTTCGGTACCGGGTGCCTGAAGGTCACTCCTGCCCATGACGTGAACGACTACGAGATAGGCATAAGGCACAACCTCCCTGTCCTTGACATAATCGACGACCACGGCCGCCTGAACGAGAAGGCGCAGATTCTGGTGGGGGAAGACCGCTTCGAGGCCAGGAAAAAGATAGAGGGGATGCTCCGCGAAGCCGGGAACCTCGAGAAGGTGGAGGACTATACCTCCCCGGTGGGATATTCAGAAAGGACCAACGCGGTCATAGAGCCGAGACTTTCAATGCAGTGGTTCCTGAAGATGGACGCGCTCGCAAAAGACGCCCTCGAGTCTGTAGAAAGCGGAAAAGTGAAGCTGATACCGGACAAGTACAGGAACACATACCGTCACTGGATGGAGAATGTGCGCGACTGGTGCATCTCCCGCCAGCTCTGGTGGGGACAGCGCATTCCGGCATATTATCTTCCTGACGGCCGTTTCGTGGTGGAGGCTGATGCCGGGGCCGCATTGAAGGCCGCAAAGGAACTTGATCCGTCCGTGACAGCCGCCGACCTGAGGCAGGACGAGGACGTGCTGGATACATGGTTCTCCTCATGGCTGTGGCCGATATCAGTGTTCGATACGCACAAGGCAGGGCATCCGGAGGCGCAGCCAAACAGGGATCTTGCCTACTATTATCCTACAAACGACCTGGTTACTGGGCCGGATATACTGTTCTTCTGGGTCGCGAGGATGATAATGGCCGGAAACGAGTTCATGCATGACGTGCCATTCAGGAATGTCTATCTGACAGGTATTGTCCGTGACAAGCTCGGAAGGAAAATGTCGAAGACTCTCGGAAACTCTCCTGACCCGCTCGACCTGATAGCGAAATACGGAGCTGACGGAGTACGCCTCGGTATGATGCTGTGCACCTCCGCAGGAAACGATATCCTGTTTGACGAGTCGCAGGTGGAGCAGGGCAGGAACTTCTGCAACAAGGTATGGAACGCTTTCCGCCTGATGAAGGGCTGGAGCATTGACAGTGCCGCGAAACAGCCTGAAGCCGCAGCCATAGCTGTGAGATGGTTCAGGAACAAGCTTGACATGACAGTTGCCGCCGTAGAGGACCACTATTCCAAATTCAGGATTTCGGATGCCATCATGGCGATATACAAGCTGTTCTGGGATGACTTCTGCGCATGGTATCTCGAGCTTGTCAAGCCGGCATACGGCTCAGGGATAGACAGGGCTACATACGAGGCAACGGAAGGCTTTTTCGATGCCCTCCTGAAGATGATACATCCGTTTATGCCGTTCATCACCGAGGAGCTGTGGCAGAACATCTCTCCGAGGAAAGAAGGGGAGACTATCATGCTCCAGAGGAGCCCTGCGGCAGGGGAGTACGATATTGCTGCAGTGAACGACTTCGATATGGCCTGTGAGGCCGTGGTGGCCATAAGGAGCCTGCGTCAGCAGAAAGGGCTTTCTCCTAAGGAGGCGCTGACCCTCATGGTAAAAGACGGCTTCCCAATGGATACAATACCTGCAGTGCAGAAGCTTGCCAACATTTCATCCGTCACAAAGGCCGAATCGTTCGGCAGCGTCTCCGGTGTGTCGTTCATGGTAAGAACAGTGGAGATGTTTGTGCCGCTCGAGGGACTTGTAGACACAGCTGAGGAGCTTGCAAAGCTTGAGGCAGCCCTCGACTACCAGGAGAAATTCCTCGCATCAGTCCGCAAAAAGCTTTCAAATGAAAGGTTTGTGGCCAATGCTCCGGAGCAGGTAGTGGCAGTGGAGCGTAAAAAGGAATCGGATTCACTCTCAAAGATCGAAAGCCTGAAGGCTGCAATAGCCGCCCTCAAGGCCTGACATGGGCATCGGACTGACGTTTAATTTAAAGCTATGCGTTCAGAACTCGAACTTGACATAAGGTATTACGAGACGGACCAGATGGGAATCGTCCACCATTCGAACTACATCAGGTTTTTCGAATGCGGCCGTTCGGACATGATGCAGAAGGCCGGACTTCCGATTGAGGAGATAGAGAAGGCCGGGGTCATGCTGCCGGTAATCTCTGTAGAGTGCCGTTACAGGCATCCTGCATATATGGGGGACAGGATCAGGATAGTCTCCACGATAGACAGGGTACCGATGGCCAAGCTCGTGGTCCACAGCGAGATATACAACCAGCATAGCGACCTTCTCGTGACGGGTGAGGTGGTCCTGGGCTTCATAGATTCGGGCACAAGGCATCCGGTCCGCTGTCCGGAGGCCCTTGCAAAGCTCATAGCAGCCTCGATTGACACCTGTACTGACGGGGATACGGCTCAGTAAAGACACGGAACAATAACAAACCTTTATATATTGAACAGTATGTACATACCATTGGTTTTTGGCTTGGGTTTCTGGGAAATCGCCATTATCGTATTCATAATCCTGCTGCTTTTCGGCGCAAAGAAGATTCCTGAGTTGATGGGCGGCCTCGGCAAGGGAATCAAGAGTTTCAAGGAGGGTGTGAAGTCTGATGATGAGAGCAAGAAGAAAATCACATCAGGCTCTGAACAAAAGCCTGAAGACCAATGATTTCCATTAATGGTCTGACAGTAGCTTACGGGGGCTTCACACTTCTGGATGATATAAATTTCCATATCAGCGAAAACGACAAGATCGGCCTGGTAGGGAAAAACGGTGCCGGCAAGTCGACAATTCTGAAGCTGATATGCGGACTTCAGAATCCGACTGCGGGCAAGGTTGCTGTACCCTCCGGAATCAGGATCGGGTATCTCCCCCAGATAATGGAGCACCACAAGGGCAGGAGCGTCATAGACGAAACTATGACCGCTTTTGCCGACATGTATGCCAAAGAGGATGAGTTGGAGAGGATTACGCAGGAGCTTGCGACGCGTGATGACTATGAGTCGAAGGAGTACGGCGATCTGATCGTCAGGCTCAATGAGATCAACGACTCCCTTAACTATATGCACAGCGAATCGCCCCGTGTTCAGGCAGAACGCACCCTGGTGGGCCTGGGGTTCCGGTACGAGGAGATGGACCGGCCTACCGAGACTTTCAGCCAGGGGTGGAACATGCGTATCGAGCTGGCGAAGATACTTCTGTCCAAGCCGGATGTCCTGCTCCTTGACGAGCCGACAAACCATCTGGACATAGAATCGATAGAGTGGCTTGAGGGCTACCTGAAGGATTACAAGGGCTCGCTCGTGCTCATCTCCCATGACAGGAAGTTCCTGGACAATATCACGAACCGCACGGTGGAGATAATGCTCGGGCATATCCATGACTACAAGGTCCCGTACAGCAAGTACCTGGAGCTCAGGAAGGAGCGGATATCGCAGCAGATGGCGGCGTATGAGAACCAGCAGAGGATGATCGAGAAGACGGAGGAGTTTATTGAAAGGTTCCGCTACAAGCCGACCAAGTCAAACCAGGTGCAGTCGAGGATAAAGCAGCTTGAAAAGCTGGAAAGGGTGGAGGTGGACGAGGAGGACGCTTCCGCACTGACCGTGAAATTCCCTCCGGCCCCGCGTTCCGGCGACATAGCCTTCAAGGCTACTGACCTGACGGTGGGGTACGGGAGCAAGGTGGTGTTCTCCGGCGCTGATATCGAAGTCCGAAGGGGGGAGAAGGTTGCCCTTGTAGGGCGTAACGGGGAAGGCAAGACCACCTTGATGAGGGTAATCATGAGGGAGCTTGAACCCATGTCCGGAGAAGCCAGGACAGGGCACAATGTGAATGTGGGATACTATGCCCAGAACCAGGAGGATATACTGAACAAGCAGGATACCGTGTTCGAGACTCTTGACAGGATAGCTGTCGGGGATGTCAGGACGAAATTGAGGGACATCCTGGCCGCTTTCCTGTTCAAGGGGGAGGACATCGACAAGAAGGTGGCCGTGCTGAGCGGGGGAGAACGGGCACGTCTGGCTATGGCGAAGCTGATGCTCAAGCCCTACAACCTCCTTGCCCTCGACGAGCCGACCAACCATATGGATATAAGGTCCAAGGATATACTTAAACAGGCCCTGAAATCGTATGACGGGACCCTGATTATAGTTTCCCATGACAGGGATTTCCTGGACGGGCTTGTCGACAAGCTGTACGAGTTCCGTGACGGGAAGGTGAAAGAACACCTCGGGACAGTGGCGGAATTCCTTGAGAAAAGGCGTATAGAGAGCCTCAATGAGCTTGAAAGGCACTACAGGCCGGCGGAACCGAAGCTTGAGGAGGCACCGCAGAAGAAGTCCGCATCACAGCAGGACTATCAGGCGAGGAAATATGTCTCCAAGGAGGAGAAGCGCCGAAAGAACAGGATTGCCTTCCTCGAGAAGTCCATAGATGAAATAGAAGGGAAGATGAAGGACATAGAGGCAAAACTGCAGAACCCGTCCCCGCGGGATGACATCATGGAGCTGACCCGCGAATATCTCGAGCTGAAAAGGGACCTGGACGCCAAGACGGACGAATGGGTTGAGCTCGGCAGTGAGACGAATTCCGGTCAAGAAAGATAAAGTGCTGATTTTTAAGATGATGTAATTAAACATTAATTCGTCGAACTGACGTTAAAATAGATATGGAAGAAAAAAAAGACCAGTACCTTTTCGGGATGCATCCTGTACTCGAGGCAGTCAGGTCCGGAAAGAAGTTCGACAAGGTCCTTTTGAAAAAAGGCCTGGAGGGCGAGCAGTTCAGAGAGCTCCTCAGCCTCCTGACGGAGAAGGACATAAATTTCCAGTTCGTGCCTGTCGAACGGCTCAACAGGACTGTCCGCGGCGCGCATCAGGGGGTGATAGCCTACATCTCGCAGATTGACTACGTATCCATAGAGGATCTGGTAAACAATGCGCTTGCCACCAGCGAAGCCCCTGTATTCATTATTCTTGACGGAGTGAGCGATGTGAGGAATCTGGGGGCGATAGCGCGTACCCTCGAATGCGCCGGAGGCAACGGTATCATTGTCCCGGCAAAGGGAGGGGCGGCAATAAACGCCGATGCCGTCAAGGCATCCGCAGGGGCCCTCATGAGGCTCGACACGTGCAAGGTCCCGAATCTGAGGGTAGCGGCATATTATCTCAAACAGAGCGGCTTCAGGCTCATCGCGGCTACAGAGAAGGTGGACAGGATGATGTATGATACCGATATGACCGGTCCTTGCGCAATCATCATGGGCTCTGAAGACAAGGGGATATCGTCCTCCATGCTTGATTTTGCCGATGACAGGGTATGCATCCCGATGTCGGGACAGATTTCTTCACTCAATGTATCGGTTGCCGCTTCCGTAATGCTCTACGAGTGCGTCAGGCAGCGGTTTGACAGGAAATAGCCATGTTCGTGCTCGACTCTCATTGCGACACCCCGTCCCAGATACTGAGGCTCAGGGATCTGTCCGTTGACAATCCGAGAGGGCATGTGGATTTCCCGAAGCTCCGCAGGGGCGGGGTGGACGCATCTTTTTTCGCCCTGTATACACCATCCTCCCTTGGGCCGGACGCCGCCTGCAGGAAGGCTCTTGAGCTGCTGGGGGCTGTATATGACGTCCTTGATGCAAACAGAGATACCGCGGCACTCGCCCTGACACCGTCGCAGGCCCTGGAAAACAAGGGCAAGGGCCTCATTTCCCTGTTTGTCGGGATGGAAAACGGGACGCCTATAGGAAATTCACTGCCGCTGCTGAGGATGTTCTACCGGATGGGAGTCAGATATTTGACCCTTACACATTCCGCAGACAATGCGATATGCGACTCCTGTGCATCAAAGGTTAAGACATGGCACGGATTAAGCCCGTTCGGCAGGGAAGTGGTGGCGGAAATGAACCGCCTCGGTATGATCATAGACGTGTCGCATATCTCTGACGAGTCCTTTTATGATGTGCTGGACTGCAGCAGCCGGCCTGTCGTGGCGACACATTCCTGCTGCAGGGCCCTTGCCGGCCATCCGAGGAACATGACAGACGATATGATCAGAGCCCTTGCCGCTAAAGGCGGTGTGATCCAGATAAATTTCTTTCCGGTGTTCCTCGACAGCGGGTTTGCCGAAATCCTGGGGCAGTCAGGACTCATGGAGAAAGGGGAGCCGGCCGAAGAGGCATTCATAAAGGACCCTTCTGATCCTGGGAAACGTGCCGCCTGGTACCATATCCAGGATGAGCTGCAGTCTCTGCCGCGTCCCTCCTACAGGAGGATTGTAGACCATATAGACCATGCCGTTTCTATTGCCGGTATCGACCATGTCGGGATAGGGTCAGACTTTGACGGAATCGAAGTTACCCCTGAAGGAATGGAGGATGTATCATGCATGGGAAAGGTCTTTGCCGAGATGAAAAGAAGGGGATATTCCGATTCGGACATAGAAAAAGTGGCCGGAGGGAATTTTTTGAGGGTTATGGACGAAATAATTGTAAATCAATGACAAAAATTAATGAAACATATTTGTTATAACATTAAACAAATATGTTTCATTAATTATAATTCAGATATTTAAATCTTTTTCTATTTCTTTCCTCAATATATCCAGAGCTGAAGCTGCAAAACGCTCGATATTGCGTTTCCTGTCGTTCTTGTAAACAAAACTGAATGTCTCGGTCCTGTCCGGAGTACTGACCCCGATCCATACGAGACCGACGGGTTTTTCCGGAGTGCCGCCTCCAGGACCGGCGATTCCGGACGTTGCCACTGAGTAGTCGCTTCCGGTTATCCGCCTTACTCCTTCTGCCATTTTCGCGACACATTCACTGCTGACAGCGCCGTACTTCTCTATGATGCCGGAGGGTACCCCGAGCACATTTTCCTTTACACTGTTTGCATACGAAGTGACTGAGCCGAGATAATATTCCGAGCTTCCGGGAATGGATGTAATCAAGTGTGAGATCATCCCGCCGGTGCATGATTCGGCACAGCTCATGGTCTTTCCTGATTCTTTCAGCAGGCGTCCCACGGTTTCCTGGAGGTTCGTGTCCTCCTCGGCATATATATGGTCTCCCAGGATTTCCCGGAGCTTCACGAGCTGTTCTTCAATCTGCGAGGTTTCCCGTGACTTCTCCCCTCCATATATGGAGAGCCTGAGCCTTACCCCTGTGAGCGGGTTCGGGAGATAGGCGAGATGGATGTTTTCCGGGAGGGAGCTTTCCCACGCCTCGATCTTCTTGGCAAGAAGGGACTCGGGAAGTCCGTATGTCATGATGGTCTTGTGGCAGATGTCATCGGTAGGATAATGCCCCTTTATGTCCTCAATGATGTCAGGTATCGCCCCTATTGCCTCGAACGGCACGCCTGGCAGGGAATAGAGCGTGCATTCGTGCCCGAAGCGTTCGGTTCCGAACCGGAACACCATAATCGGGGCAGTCCCCAGCCTGTTCGGGATCACTTCGCACGTATCCGGGACCATCGCCTGCGCCTTGTTGACATCGAGCATGTCAAGTCCCCTTGAACTGAGTATGCGGTGGATTATCTCCAGCTGCCCTGAATCAAGCCTGTTTCCCCTGCTTCCGGAGAGTTCCGCAAGCGCCGGTTTGGTGATATCGTCTTTTGTGGGGCCGAGCCCACCGGTGACTATGACTATACTGTTTTCCCTGAGTTCCCGTTCCAGGCTCGAGATTATGACCTGCCTGTCATCCCCGAACGATACCATGCGGGTAACCCTGATTCCGATTCCGTTGAGCGCCCTGGCAAAATGGGAGGAATTCGTGTCGACTATCTGCCCTATCAGTATCTCGTCACCGATAGTGCATATTGAAGAAGTTACCATTTTAGTTGAACGTTAATTTTTTACAGTTTTCTGGAGGTATTTCAGGATGCGTTTCACGAATCCCGGGCCCTCATAGATGAACCCTGTATATATTTCTATCAGGGAAGCGCCTGCATCGAGCATCTCCTTGGCCTGCTGAGGGCTCATGATGCCCCCGACACCGATTATAGGGAGGTTGCCTTCTGTCTTTTCATGCAAGTATTTCACCAGCTTGAGATTCTTTTCGTAGAGAGGCGCCCCGGAGAGCCCTCCGTTGCCTATCGCCTCGATTTTCTCCTTGCTTATGGTAAGTCCGTCCCGGCCTCTTGTCGTGTTTCCTGCCACTATTCCGTCAACGCCGGACATCAGTACATACTCTATGATCTCGTCCAGCTGCTGTGGCGGTATATCCGGTGAGACTTTCACCAGGATGGGCCTGTATTCGTCGAAATACATCCTGAGGCCAAGAAGCTTGTCCATAATGTCTGACAGGAAGCTCACGTCCTGGAGTTTCGTCAGGCCGGCGACATTCGGGCAGGATATGTTGATAATGAACATGTCTACGAAGTCGTAGAGCATGGCGAATGCATTCTCATAGTCTTTCGAGGCATCCTCATTCATGCTTGATGCATTCTTGGAGATGTTGGCCGCCACTATCACGCCCGGCCTCTCTTTCTTGAGGTGTTCGATGGCGTTCTTTACGCCTTTGTTGTTTATGCCCATCCTGTTGATGATGGCGCGGTCCTTGACAAGCCTGAAAAGCCTCGGCTTCGGGTTCCCTGCCTGCGGTTCCGGTGTAAGGGAGCCGATCTCCACAAAGCCGAAGCCGAAGTTGGCTAGGTCGTTATAGTGCTCGCCGTTCTTGTCAAGGCCTCCTGCCAGTCCTACCGGGTTCGGGAACGTCCGCCCGAAAAGCTCTCTGGAAAGTTCCGGCGTGTCCTTGCAGAACATGAGCCTTGTAATCTGCTTTGCGAGCGGGATGTGTTTAAGTATCCCGAGCAGGCCCATGGTGACATTGTGGATGGTTTCAGGATTAAACCGGAACAGTACCGGTCGGATCAAATGCTTGTACATCTTCACTTTCTTATTAGCGGCAGCGAAAATACACAAAAAAATTATCTATATAAAATATAAAACAGTTTCTTAGCGCAATTCCTGGAAAGTACCGTCATCGTAGAATATGACAATTTTAATCGCTTTTCTTTGGCTTACAGCAGTTTGGATGGCCTCGACAGGGGAGTCTTTCCCTATTGTGGGTCTAATATTTCCGTCAGCCTGCCGTACAGGCCAGTTTTTTTTGATTCCTGACGGGTCTTCTATGACAGGGGCTGGTGTGAGGTCTTCCTGAAAATCATTTCCGAACAGCGAATCCTGGACATTAGCACCGGACGGATTCTCGGGTAGAGGCGTGGGCGCGGCGACTGTATTGTTCGCTGTCTTGTAGATTTTGCCCTGGCCGGTTATCAGCCACTCTATATTCAGATTGGGAAAGGCCTTCATCGTATTCTGTATGAAGTCGAATCCCGGACGGTTCCTCCCGGCCAGTATATGTGCTATGCTGGCGGGGGAGACGTGTATCATCGCTGCAAACTGTGCCTGGCTGATGTTTTCGGCGTCCAAAAACTGCTGTAATCTCCGGTTCATAAATGTAATCTGATTATTTACAAATGTAGGTATAATTTTATTAACTTATGTAAACAGGCGGTGCATTAAATTTTGTAAACGGTTTCCAAATGAAGTATAAACAGTTGTAAATGTACTTTATATTATTTAATATATTTAGCTGGCTATTATATGATTAAGTTATTGATTCATGCAATTTACAAAAACAAAGGCTTGCATTTACTCTAATTTACAGAAAATATATTGATTTTTAATTTATATAGCTTTATATAAAACTCTGGTTATTAGTATATTATACTATATTTTAAAAGATGTAAATATTAATAAATCGTAATTTTTGTAAACTGTTCATATTATTTACATTTGGATATGCAAATAGGGGATTTAATTTACATCGATCATGTTTACATTTAGTAATTTAATGTATTGTTGTAAACATGATGCGAAATACTGGATCTGATGGATATTTTTCTGTTTTTAAAACGACTTCTCACCGTAATTGTGTATTTTCGCGCATCTTTTAACCGGAATTACAGACAATGATACCAGAGATTCGAATAGATGACTATGATTATCCCCTTCCTGACGGCAGGATAGCCAAATATCCCCTGGCACAGAGGGACGCATCCAGACTGCTGGAATACAGGGACGGGAAAATCAGCGAGCATGTCTTCAGGGACATTCCGGACCTCATACCGCATGATGCCGTGATGGTCTTCAATGACACGAAAGTTGTACCCGCCAGGCTGCATTTCCAGCGCAGTACAGGTGCGCATATAGAGGTTTTCTGCCTCGAACCGGTCCTGCCGGTCGAGTACAACCTGATTTTCTCACAGACAGCTTCCTGCAGATGGAAGTGCATAGTCGGCAATGTCAAGAAATGGAAATCAGATACCCTGTCCCTGTTCAACCCGGAAAATGATCCGGAGGTGGCCGCGCTGTCACTGTGCGCATCGCTCATAGAACGCAACGGGGAGACTTCTGTCGTAGAGTTCAGCTGGCAGGGCGGCCTGCCTTTCTCCAGGGTCCTGGAGATATGCGGCTCCATTCCTATCCCACCGTATTTGAACAGGGAGACGGAAACCATCGACCGGGAGCGGTACCAGACGCTGTATGCCAGATTCAGAGGCTCTGTGGCGGCTCCTACGGCTGGCCTGCATTTCACGCGTGATGTCCTGGAACGCATTAAGGGCAATGGCGTGGATATGGAGACCGTATGCCTGCATGTCGGGGCCGGTACATTCCTGCCTGTCAAGAGCCACGAAATATCCGGGCATACGATGCACAGGGAGCCGTTTGTGGTAAAGCGTGCGTTTCTGGAGGACCTCAGGCGGGGCGGGCGTCCCGTAGTGGCTGTAGGGACTACTTCCGTGCGGACCCTCGAGTCGCTGTATTATATAGGTGTGAAATGCATTGAGAACGGGCGTCCGGAGGATATAGGCCAGTGGATGCCGTATGAGAAGGAATACGGGTATTCTCTGGAAGAGGCCATCGATGCCATATTGGAATATCTTGATTCAGAGTCACTTGATGAACTTGTTGCCGGTACGAGGATTATAATAGTACCGGGATACCGGTTCAGGGTGGTGGATATCCTTGTGACCAATTTCCACCAGCCGAAAAGTACACTGCTCCTGCTCATTTCCGCTTTTGTAGACGGGGACTGGAGGAGCATATATGATTATGCACTTTCACATGACTTTCGGTTTTTAAGTTACGGGGACAGTTCCGTTTTGTTCCGAAAACAAGATTAAGATATATGGAATTATTTGTTACAATGAACTCAAGAATTAATATATTTGTTGCTAAAAACATATGAACCATGGTTGATTTATCTGAATTCGAGAGTATCAGTCCTTATACCGATGAAGAGGCCGTAGAGGCTTTGGGAAAAGTTGCCGACAATCCGGTCATTACCGAGGTTTCCCAATATTTCTTTCCTGAAGAGTCCCCTGATTTTCTGAAAAAACTCCTCAAGAGCGTCAAGGGAATCGATGATTTCCAGATTATGGTCATGTCCAAGGTCGTGGAGTGGGTGTTGGATCATACGGCCCATATCTTCTCATATGACGGGGTGTCAAACATTGACAGGAACAGAGGGAAGTTCCTCGCCCTGTCAAATCACAGGGACATAATACTTGACCCGGCCATCACCCAGCTGGTCCTGTACCGGAATGGCATTCCAATGACAGAAATAGCTGTCGGTGACAACCTTATATCCAACAAATTTATCGAATACCTTATCCGGTCGAACCGCATGATTAAGGTCGTGAGGGGAATCTCAGCGAGGGAGCTGTATCTTTCATCCCAGATGCTGTCCAAGTATATCAGGCTGAACATCACGGAGCAGAAAAGCTCCATCTGGCTTGCACAGCGTCAGGGAAGGACGAAAGACGGGGCAGACATTACGGAGCAGGGCCTTCTAAAGATGCTGGACATGAGCGGGACAGCCGATTTCAGGAAAAATTTCGAGGACCTCAATATCATACCTATGAGCATTTCTTACGAGATTGAGCCGTGCGATATACTCAAGGCGCGTGAGCTGCTGATCTCCAGGACGCAGAAATATGTAAAGGCTCCGGGTGAGGATCTGAACAGCATACTTACCGGTATCAAGCAGCAGAAGGGGAATATCCATCTGAACATAGGCAAGCCTCTCACATCGGAAGAGATTGCAGTGGCATCCCTGTGCGACAAGAATGACCGCTACCAGCTTATCCGCCACGCTGTCGACCTGAGGGTCATAGAGGGATATAAACTGTGGAAGACAAATTATCTTGCATATGACATTGTCAATAAGACTACCAAATATTCCGACAAATACACTGTCAGCGACATAGACTGGTTTACGGACTATATGGAGCATCAGCTGGAGTCTGTCGAAAAGGAACTGGACAGGGCGGCTCTAAAGGACATTTTCCTTCACATCTATGCAAATCCTGTGGTGTCCAAGGAGATGCTCCGGGAGAAGAACACACTGCCTGGCTGGAAGTAAAACAGATACCGTACAAAAAATCCGGTTCATTGATGAACCGGATTTTTTTCATCCTTCCCGACGTGTCATATAGCTCCCGGAGCCTTTATAGTGGCCGGACAATCCCTCTGAATGAGAATACATTATTGCTGCCATTTCCGAACAGACGAAAGACCTCGACATAACATTCCGATGTATTGTTAAACAACGTTATCTTGAGTCTGTAGGTACCGAACAACATGGATACTTTCTGGTATCTTATATTCATTTCATACAGGATGTTGCCTTTTCTGGTCTCTTTTATTTTTTTTATATCCGCATTACCTTCGAAATTATAGATATCGGCAGAAAGCCGGTCTCCCTTGTAAAGATCTTCTGCCATCGATACCTTTGCATTGCCGTCTGTCATTTGCAGATAGCTTTCTTCGACAGATTCCTTCATCCGGCTCTTGTCTATATTGTAATACGTTGACACATCTATCCTGAAGCGTTTCGAGGCAAGAGCTTCTGCTGCTTCCGTATGAGATACTGTCTCATTTCCGCCAGCAGCTCCAGCCAGATTTCGCGAAGCCCCGCATGAGGAGACCATTATCACTGTCATCAATCCAACGACAATTAATACCGATATGTTACCCGTTGCTTTCATGTCAATAATTTAAACCATACAGAACAGGGGTTGTCAGGCTTGCGGCTTTCCGTCCGGGAAATGCACATCCATCTGCGGGAACGGGAAGCCGATTCCTTTCTGCGGCAGGATGGTGTAGATTTCTTCATTGAGCTTGTAGAAAACGTCCCAGTAGTCCTCTTTCTTTGCCCATACTCTCACCACATATTCCACTGCGCTGTCCTTAAGGGCGTTCACTGCAATGAGAGGATCAGCGGGGGCTCCGGATGAAGCGTACAGCACTCTTTTTTCAGCATCCACTATGGATTTGAGGACTTTTTTCACTTCTTCGGCGCTGCTGCCGTATTCGACACCTACGAGCCATTCCACACGGCGCATAGTGTTCATGGAGTAGTTGTTGATGGTACCGTTGGAGAGGCTTCCGTTCGGGATGATAATTATCCTGTTGTCAGTGGTGGTGAGCTTTGTGCTCACGATATTGACATCGGTTACTGTCCCGGAGAACCCGTCCTGTGTCTCTATGAAGTCACCGGCCTTGAACGGTTTGAACACCAGGAGCATGATGCCGCCGGCAAAGTTCTGTACCGTTCCGCTCAGTGCCATACCGATTGCCATACCTCCGGCAGCCAGCAGGGCGGCAAGCGAGGTGGTGTTGATACCCAGTGTACCTACTGCGATTATCACCAGTATGACCATGAGCGATATGCTTGTGAGGCTTTCCACGAATGAGGCTATGGCCTTTTCTGTCCCGCGCCTTTCGAATATCCTGTGGAGCATCCTGCGGACCTTCTTCACAAGCCAAGCTCCGACAAAATATATGAGCAGTGCGATAAGGACCTTGATACCGAAGTTTATAGCCTGCTTCAGCAGTTCCGGGAGCATTTCGTCAAGCGGCGTTGTCGCGATATATTCTATGGTTTCGCGCGCGGTCTGCTCGATTTTGTTAAGCTCTGCCGTGTCGGCGGGAACGGTGGATTGCAAGAGATTGAACAGCATATTGTTATAGTTTTATGTGGTCTATATTCCGAACAGTCCTTCTGCCTTTTCTATGACTTCCTCAGCCGGGAGATAGGTGTCGATGACCATGTCCGGCTTCGCATACACTACATCGTGATGCTCTTTGGTGAGTGATTCACCGCCGCCTGTGATGTTCAGCATGATGACTTCATCCTTTTTCACCGAGCCGTCCTTTACTGCCTTTTCAAGGCTTGCTACGGCTACGGAAGCGGCAGAGTAGATATCTATTCCCTCCAGTTCGAGGAATTTCCCTTTCCAGAAGTCTATTTCATCGTTTGAGACTTTATAGATGTCCCCTCCTGCATCCGAAATGGCGTCGAAAAGTCCACCCGCGAGAGAATAAGGCGGTTTCCTGTTCGAGAGCACCTTGGCCTTGATTTCTGCGGCCTGGTGCCTGGCCTCTTCTGCTGAAAGCGGGACGAGCTGGCGCGAGCCAGCCTTCCATGAGTCATACATGATAGTGAAGGGTGCATTCTGCGACGGGTAAAGGCGCATCTTGTGACTGCCGAACCTGCCGTCTTCGATGAGCCTGAGGTTGTTTTCCCATACAGCAATAGTACCTGTACCGCTGCCTATGGCCTGGAAATAGGCATCAGGAATCCGTCCGATGACTTCTACTGCAGAAAGCAGCGTAGTACCCATACCGTCCCTGCGGGCTATGTTCTTCGCACCACCCTCAGCCATGAACTTCGGCGACTGGCATGCCTTGTCGGCAAGCACTATCGCATCAAAGTAGTCGCATCCTGAAGGGGCGGCGATGATCTTTACGCAGTCATTCAACGGGCGGTGGAACCATAGGGCGCTGATATTGTCCTCGGGGATAGAGAGGAGCAGCGGGATATTGTTGTCCGAGCATACTTTCGCGAAAGCCCTTGCAGTGTTTCCGGCGGATGCCACTACGAGTACCCTGCGGTTGTCCTCCGGCAGCCTTGCACACACTGAATATGCCTCGGTCTCCTTGAAGGAACAGGTCTCCATGCATGCCCCGATTTTCGGGAAATAGCCCGAGAATGTTATGTAGAGGTTCTCGAGGCCGAGATATGATGCCAGAGCAGTGCTTCTGTACGTTACAGGGGCATGTGAGTGTTTCAGTGTCCTCTTTATAGGCAGCCATTCCGCGAATTTGTAGAATCCGTCCAGTTCGTTTCTTACCTGGAATCTCTTGTTCTCATATACAGCCCTTACCATTGCAGGGGTATCGCATTCCGGATCTGCCAGTGTCCACCCTTCATCTTCGAAAATCCTTCCGGTGGCACAGTTCATAAGTTTGTACTTGGTTGGAGTAAATATCATGATTTCTGGTTTTAGTTACTTGTATTCCTGTCGATTGTCTCTGCAATATCCTCGACTTTCCTGTCCGCATAGCGGCTGAACGTGTTCAGGCACAGCGGGCAGGCTGTCACTATAATGTCCGGTGACGCTACAGTGAGATTGTTCAATGAGTTTTCTGTCAGGGCCTTGCGCTTGTCAAAACCTAAAGTGAGGCTTCCTACGCTTCCTCCGCAGCAGATGCTTTCTTTCCTGTTCTTTGCCGCTTCCACAAGCGTACCGGCACGCAGGAGCACATTGCGCGGCTGTTCGTATATGCCGCTTCCGCGCCCGAGCTCGCACGGGTCATGGTAGACATATTTGTTCGTGTCCCTCCTGACCTTCAGCCGGCCCTCTGATATGAGAGAGTCGATGAATTCCGTATGGTGTACTACGCGTATCCCGTCAAGCCTGTACCTTTCCTTGAAGATTTTGTAGCAGATAGGGCAGGTGAGCAGCAGGGTGCCGGCCCCGGATCCCTTTATTATTTCAGTATTCTTCTCTACCATCTGCTTCGCCTGGTCGAACCTCCCGGCCATCCACATCGGCCTTCCGCAGCATATCCCGCCATCCTTGTCCATCAGTTCGTATTCGACTCCGGCCTTCTTGAGGACGGACTCCATCGCCTTCCTGATTGACGGTGTGAGGGCTGTCATGCAGCCTGAATAATAAAGGACCTTCCCCCGGCTGTCACGGGTCAGCGGCCCCGTGCTGATTGACGAGTAGTCAGGGTTGATTCCGTATTTTCTGATGGACCTCTGTGCAATTCTGAGCTTGTCGCCTTCCACTCCTACAGGACATATGGCCGTACATTTGCCGCACAGGAGGCATTTGTCGCTGATTTCCTCTATGCGGGTCTCGTTGTTGCGCCTGATCTGGCGGTTAAGGTAGACCGTTGTGTCCTTTATGTTGGCTTTCTGTACTCCCATAGGGCAGGCATCGATGCACAGCCCGCAGCTCGGGCATGAATATACCTCGGCCTTTGCGAGCCCCTTGCGTGCGTGGCGTATCCTGATGCCTGCGTTCCGGAGCGGGATCAGGAGTATTTCCGAAGGTATGTGCATGTACCTCGTGAAGGGCAGCACGCAGAAGAAGATGCCCAGGGCGCATGAGTATGCCCACCATGACGGGAGCATGTTGGCATGGTCGCTGAGGAATGACGTGAATACATAATTGAGCGACTTTGTCAGGAACGAGCCTCCGCTGATGTCTGCAGTGAACCCCTCGGCCAGCAGTCTCAGCGGGAATATGGACCAGAGGGAATACAGCCCCACGAGGTCGAGGAAGCTCGGGTTTGTAGTCCTCCTCATGCCGAACATCCTCGAGCGGATACGCTTCACGATGGCCAGGACAATGCCGCTGAGCACGACCAGGAGGAAGAAGTCCATCAGGAAGAAAAGGACAGCGCCTTTCATCGTGCTTTCGGTCTCGGCGACGAAATATCTGAAGAATATGGGATAATAGAACAGCTTCGCCCTGTGGGGTGTATAAAGCAGGACCTCAATATGGCCTACGATGATGAGCATGAACCACCCGAATGCAATGCTTGAGTGCATGTACCCCAGGAGCTTGTTCCTTTTCCATATCTTGACGTGCAGGAGGCAGTCGCAGAATATGTCCTTGATGTTCTTGACCAGTGTCTTCGGTGTGACCAGGGAGACGAAAAAGCGCCTGCGGTCTTCCTTCGGGAGCTGGGCTATTATCCTTATGAGTGCTATGATGCAGTACGAGAGGATGAATACCATCCCTATCATGAACGGCAGCACGAAATCATTGTATCCTGTAAGAAACCTCTCTCTCACGTCAGTCCTCTTTATAAAGTTTGCATATCGACAGGATCAGATGCCTGGTGTTTATCCCGCGCGGGCAGACTATGCTGCATTTGCCGCACAGCATGCAGTTCTGCAGCATCTTCACCGCTTCCTTCTCCTTGCCTCTCTGGAGATTGTGGAGCACTTTCCTCAGGCTCATCCCGCTGAAGTTTCCTGCCGGGCAGGTGGCGCCGCAGGAGCCGCATGACATGCATTTCCACGCGTCGGGCTCCAGTTCGTGGAGCCTGTCGAACAGAGTGAAGTCCACATTGTCCAGATTGACGGTGGAGCTTGGCGATATGCTGAATCCGAATATATTGCCCATAGTCTTTCTGTGCTATGCCCTGTTGATGTATGAAAATATCTCGAGTGCGGCCGACCTCGCCTCCGCAAGGGTTTCCGGTACAGTCTTGGGGCCTGTGCAGGCTCCGGCGTAGTAGATGCCCTCACGGGAGGAGCAGATGATGTCAGATATGTTGTCCCTGCTCTTGAAGAAGCCGTCCGAATCGGTCTGCAGGGAAATCATGCCGGCTATGGAGCTGCAGTCGCGGTTGCATACCATGCCGGACATCAGCACGAGCAGGTCCAGCGTCACTTTCACCGGTTTCCCGGCGAGAGTGTCTTCCGCCTTGACTATCACCCTTCCGTCGATGTTCTCGCTGACCTCCGACACGCGGCCGCGTATGAACCTGATTCCGTAGTCCCTCTGCGCCGAAATATAGAAGTCCTCGTATTTTTTCCCGAACATCCTGAGGTCCATATAGAAACAGTATACCGCTGCATCCGGGAACTTCTGCTTCATTTCTATCGCCTGCTTGACTGCAGTGATGCAGCATACTTTGGAGCACTGGGAATTGCGGGCCTTCTCGTCCCTGGACCCGACGCAGTGCACAAAGCCTACGGCATTGATTTCAGTCCCGTCGATACGGCTGTCGTTCCCGTTGTTGAACCATTGCTCGAGGTCGCTGTTGGTCATCACCTGGTCGTAGACCCCATATCCGTACTCCTCTTTCTTGCTGGCGTCGAAGACAGAGAATCCGGTGGTGATGAGCACTACCTTGGCTATGACGGACACGCCGTTGGACAGCATTATGTTGTAGCTGTCCTTGAGCCTGTTCATGAATGAAATTTCGGTATTCAGGAAGATGTTGGCCTGTCCGGTGGCTTCAATGAGGCCACCGACGAGCTCGCTTGCCGGGGTCATGTCCGGGAAAAGCCTGTGCCACCTGGCGACATGTCCGCCGAGATGGTCCGACTTTTCTACAATGATCGGGTTGAGCCCCATCCTGAGAAGCTGTCTGGCAGCCTCCATTCCGGCTATGCCTCCGCCTACTATGACTATATTGTCTTTCATATTTCCTTTTGTCTGTTGGTCCGTCACCTCCGTCAGCAGCATTTCAGCACGCCCGGCAGTTCAGGTCTCATGAGGTCCTTCTTGTTCAGCCCCTTGTACTTGTCCTCAGGGGAATATTCGATGCCCATCTTGTCCAGAAGGGGTTCCACCGCTACCTGGTGGAGCTGCAGCCCAAGGTCCCACGGGTCGTACCCGAGTACCAGCCCTGCGACCTCCTCGTATGTGAACACCGGTATCCCGTAGCCGTTCTGGCCGTAGGTCTTGCCCTCCATCTCGGCTATGACATACTGCCATCTGTCCATGAAGTAGGGGCAGCCCGGGCAGTTGGTGATGATCATGTCCGGGTGGTACGGCTCCATCGACTCGAATTTCTTGTGTGTGTTGGATATTGAGTAGCCCCTGTTGGCCTTCACATGATACTGGCGGAAGCCGTATCCGCAGCAGTGGCGGCGTTCCGGGTAGTCAATCACGCTGCCGCCCCAGGACTCTATCATACCGCAGAGCACATACGGGTATTCAGCCCCGCCGACACCTTTCGACGGGAACATCTTGGAGTAGTGGCAGCCTATGTGCTCGACGACTTTCAGCGGCTCTCCGGTCCGCCTGTTCACCAGACGGAATTTGGCCTTTTCGGCAATCTCGTTCCTGTATTTGTATATAAGGTCGCTTGCATGGGCGATGTATTTGGGCTTTTTGAACTCCCTGCGGCATGCCTTCCACAGCAGTTCCCTGATCCTGGTCTCCAGTTCCGGGAACTCATGCCATGTCTCCAGTATCTCGAGATAGTTCCCGAAAGAAGTGATGCATGATGCGACGTAGTTTTCATACCCCGCCTCCGTCATCAGCGCGAACTGGCGTGCGACAATGGTCATTACGGTCTCCTGCGGTATAGTATCGCAGTGGTAGGCTATACCTCCGCACGTGGTATGGTGCTCTGTCTCGTAGAAATCCTTCCCGAGGACATTCCGGCAGATTTCAAGGAACATCCTTTCCGCTCCGGGGAAGAAATTCTGCCTGATGCAGCTTCTAACATAGAACCAGTGGTCGTCAGGAATTTCCTTCTGGTAGTCGGCCCATATTTTCTGTTTGCCCTGGTATATCATGATTGTCCGTTCTCTGATTAATGCTTTTCAAAAATTCAATCCTCGCTGTTGAAATGTCCGGGGGAGATCTTCTCGTAGGCCATCCTGCAGTATTCGTCCATATCCATACCCATCTCTTCGGCCTTTTTCCTGGAGAATTCCTCCACGGCCTCTATCCTTTCGGTCCCTCCGGTGACATCGAATATGCTCTTGAGCTCGTCCAGCGATTCCTGCGGTATCTTCCTCAGTACACCCGGGCCGTCACCCTTGAAATTGGCTCCGAGGCGTTCGAAATTGTCCTTGAGGTGCTCCGTGTGCCATTTCCACACGGGGCCTGACTCTACATGGTCCTCCCATTTGAAGGTATCCGGATAGACGCAGTAGCCGTAATTGAGGATATTCCCGGTGAGCATCCGGGTCAGGGGGAGGAGCTGTCTCCCTTTTTCTGAACATGTGAAATAGCCGAGCTTGGCTGAAAGGTTCCTCAGGGCCATGATTATCACCCCGGGAGCGTTTTTCCTCGGGCAGCGGGTGACGCATGACATGCACTCCCCGCAATACCAGATGACGTCGCTTTTAAGAAGCTTCTCGATTTCAGCTTCATCCTTGCTCTGGACGATGTCGACGATCTTTCTCGGGTCGTACCTGTAAAATTCGGCGGCGGGACAGATGGCTGTGCATGTTCCGCAGTTGATACATGTTTTCAGCCCTTCTTTTACCCTGTAGTCCTTTATGAGTTCCTCGTAAAGTTTACCCATAACGATAGTAGATTGAGGTTTCAGTACAGCTGCGCAAACGCGCAATTTTACAAAAATAGTAAAATTTTCATTAGATGGTACCGTCAAGCCCCGGCAGTTGCCCTCAGGTCCAGCCTCACTACATTTTCGACATGGTGTGTATGCGGAAACATATCCACCGGCCTGACGGCTGTTATATCGTATTTGCAGGCAAGGATGGCAATGTCCCTTGCCTGTGACGCTGGATTGCAGCTCACATATACTATTCTTGACGGTTCGGCTTTCAGGATCACGTCGGCCACATCTGGATGTATCCCTGCCCTTGGAGGATCCAGGATAACAACGTCCGGACGCCCGTGCCCGGCAACGAATTCGTCAGTCAGGATATCCTTCATGTCACCGGCGTAGAACTCGCAGTTGGTAATGCCGTTGGCGGCAGCGTTTTCCTTCGCGTCCGCAATGGCCTCCGGAACGTATTCTATGCCGATCACCTTCTTCGCCGCCGATGAGACGAACTGCGCTATGGTTCCTGTTCCTGTATACAGGTCATATACGGTCTCTGTCCCGGTAAGGGCTGCGAATTCCCGGGCGACAGTGTAGAGCCTGCAGGCCTGTTTAGTGTTTGTCTGGTAGAAGGATTTCGGGCCTATCTTGAATTTCAGGTTCTCCATACGCTCGTATATGGCCGCGTCACCTTTGTATAATATGCAGTCCTGGTCGGCGATGGAGTCGTTTGCCTTGCCGTTGATCACATAGTAAAGGGAAGTGATCTGGGGGAACTCCTGCGCAACCGCATCCAGCAGGGCTGTCCTGGCGGCTGCGTCCTCGTGGTAGAAACAGATTATGAGCATTACGTCACCCGACTCCGTGGTCCGGATGAACATGTTGCGCAGGAAGCCCGAATGCTCCCTTATGTCGAAGAACTCCATCCCGTGCTTAAGAGCGAAGTCCTTGATGAACAAGCGTATACTGTTTGACGGCTCTTTCTGGAGGTAGCACTGCTTTATATCCAGCACCTTATCGAAGAATTTGCCGACATGGAACCCGAGCCCGCATCTTTCCGCGTCCGTCATGGTGTCGGGGTCTTCGTCCGGGAAAATCCAGCATCTGCGGGAAAAGGTGAACTCCAGCTTGTTCCTGTAGTATACCGTATCCTCGGAAGGTACGATAGGGGATATTTCCGGTATGGAGAGGTGCCCGATGCGTACCAGCTGGTCATACACCTGCTGCTGCTTCGCCTGCAGCTGCATGGGATAGGGAAGCGGCTGCCATTTGCAGCCGCCGCATGTCCCGAAATGGCTGCAGAACGCCTCAAGCCTGTCCTTTGACGGGGTGACTATCCTGAGGATACAGCCCTCCATGTAATTCTTTTTCTTCTTCGTGACCCTTACGTCCACGACATCCCCCGGTACGGCAAACGGGACGAACAGCACTGTGCCGTCCACCCTCGCAAGGGCTTTCCCTTCCGCCGCGACGGATTCTATCAGGACGTTTTCGAGTATGATGTTCTGTTTCTTTCTTGACATTTTCCGTGTATTGCTATTTCAGGCTGTTGCTGTATTTGAGCAGCGACTCTGAAACATTGATCATGAAGTCACCCATCTGTTCGAGATGCGCGATGATATCCATGTACCAGACACTGGTCTGGTAGTTGTCCCCTTTCTGTTCTATGAGGCGGATCTCTTCGTCGCGGAGGTTGTTACGCATATTGTTGATACTGTCTTCCGCGTCGTATGCAGAGGAGATGTTGTCCAGTTTGGTGATGTCCCCTGAAAGGTTGTCTATCATCACCCCGTACGCCCTGTCGACCTGGTCTATCATCCTGTTCAGCTTCGTTATAGACTCCGGCGCGAATGCCTTCCCATGGGCGTTCTTCTGGGAAAGTATCCTGCTTATGGCCTCTCCGGAGTCCCCGAGGCTTTCCAGCTCGCCGATGATTTTGTACATCATCCTGACCTCCGAGATGGTGTCATCGCTGAGTTCCTGCTTCGACAGGTTGTTCAAGAAACCGGCTATCTCGTATTCTATACGGTCAGCTATCTCCTCGTATTTCACCAGCTTGGCCCTGTATTCCTCGAACTTTTCCGGATTTGTCTCATTGATTGCCGAGCGTACATATCCGAAACCCTTGCGGGATATCTGTGCGAAATGTATGATCTCTTTCAAGGCCTGTTCGCTTGCAAGCTCCGCCGTACGCATTGCACCGACATTGATGAACTGCAGCTTGAAGTTGTCCTCTTCCGGATTTGCAGGGGCCTTTACCATCCATGTCACAGCCTTGACAATAAGAGGGGTAAACCATATCAGGATGCAGGTGTTGATGAGGTTGAACATCGTGTGCATCATTGATATGCCATACAGCGCGGCCGTTTCCGCATTTCCGGTGGTCTCTGCCCCTGTATAGGTCAGCGTCGTAGGGTCAGGATAGCCCAGGAGCGTGATGATCTTGCCGATGAATGAAAGGAACGGATGGAAAAATATGAGGGCCCATACCACTCCGAATACATTGAAGAGGGTGTGGGCCCTTGCGGCTCTCTTGGCGGCGGTATTGGCTACAGCTGCTGCTATATTTGCTGTAATGGTTGTTCCTATGTTCTCTCCCAGCACCATGGCAGCGGCCATCTCGAAAGGTATCCACCCCATATTCAGCATGATAAGGGTGAGGGCGACTGTCGCGCTGGAAGACTGGAGCACGAGCGTGAGCAACGTGCCGAAAACAAGGAAAATAAGCACGGAGCCGAATCCGAAGTCAGTCCATTTGGCAATGAAAGAAAGAACCTCAGGTGATGACTGCAGGTCCGGCACCGAGGATTTCATGAATGAAAGCCCGAGGAACAGCAGCGAAAAGCCGATTATGAGTTCTCCTATATTCTTGCTCTTGCTCTTTTTTGACATCGAGCAGATGAATCCCACGGCCATAAGGGGTATGGACAGTACGGATATATCTGCAGTGAAACCCAGGAGTGAGATTATCCACGCCGTTACGGTAGTCCCTATGTTGGCCCCCATTATCACTCCGACTGCCTGGGTGAGGGTAAGGAGTCCCGCATTCACAAAACTGACAACCATTACAGTCGTAGCGCTGGATGACTGGATGATAGCTGTGATGCTAAGACCTGTCAGCACTCTCTTGAAAGGATTTGATGTCATGGCTGCAAGGAAAGACTTCAGCCTTTCCCCGGCTGCTTTCTGTAGCCCGGAACTCATCATGTTCATCCCGTAGAGGAACATTCCCAGGGCTCCGAGCAGAGTAAGGATTTGTAGAACCATAATATTGTTTATATCAATTAGCCATGCAGCAGCGCCGTCAGGCGCTCTCCTTATCTGATGAGCTTTTCCGCCTTCGATATGTCATATGAGTAGACAGGCGAGCAAGGCTCATATTTATAAGGTATATATTCGAACAGCTGTGTAAAGACATGTCCTGTCCTTGTGCTGTAGTATGTGTCCACTTTCAGTCCGTTCCCCTTGTTCTCTTCACTGAGGTCTATGCTCTGCGGGTCGGTAGACAATGCCTTCAGGACAGACTCGGATTTGCTGGCAGGGAAGTACTTCTCTGTCTTCCTGAGGGTTTCTCCGGTCTCCGCGTCCTTGAAAGCCGTCTTCATGACGAAGAAAAGCACCAGTCCGACAATCGCAAGCGTATATCCGGTAATGTTTACAGGCACCGAATCCGGAACTACAATGCAAACTACACCCGCCGCAAAGAGCAGGGCTGAAATCACTATATCTTTTACAGAACGTATTCTGTTGAATCTGTTTTCCATAATTTATAATTTTATTATCTGATTGATTATTAATTAAATACAATAAAAGGAAGGAGGGGAGAAGTCCGTCACCTCCCGAATCAGATAATCAGTTTCCCCAGGGAAATCAGTCTGGTCCTGAAATCTCTTGTCCCTGACGGGAAAAGGCCAATAAACGCCGAATATGATATGAATGTGTATTCCGTGATTATTTTGCCGTCCTTGAATGTGGCCGACGCACTGAAATTCTGGCCTGTGCGTCTTGCGTCAGAATGATGCCTCGTCTGGCTACCGACAGATGGGTTCCTCGGGACCGTGACCTGGGGAGTGTCCGCATATATGCTGCCTGTATCTTTCTTTCCGTCCGGCGGAAGGCTGCTGTCCGGAATGACCGTCCATCCGTGAAAACTGCCGGGCAGAATTTCTTCAGGCATCTCGTCGCCGCCGTCCAAAAACGCTGTATCTGACCGCATGATGCCTGTAAAAGCAAGAACGAGGGCCAGCGCATATATCAGCATATGTATTTTGTGCAGTTTTTTCACAGTTGGCAAATTTAGTCTGAAATTGTCTAATTGCAAAGAATATTGCAAAAATGTGAAGATAGAGGAGAATGCAGCAATACATAAATTAACATAATATAAATTGTGTAACATTAATTATTAACTACTTAACACACAAACAAATGAACGCTTTACACTATTTGGACTACCTTGTCCATGACAGACATGGCTTTGCTAAGCTTTGTGAAGGTCTTACTTCTGCTTCCTTGCTCGCTATTGAGCATTGTACTGACACTAAAGAAACTACAGTTGTGTATTCTATGAATACTCAGGACTGTATGGTTTATGTTTACGACAATTTTTCAAACCGCGCTAAAATTTCTGATAGTTATGGGAAAATATAAAACAACTTCCGTATCTACTGATGATAAATCTTTGGTAGTCCATATCTCTGTCATTGATTCTGATTTCAAGAGTTCTGTTGATACTCTTGATATTGAGCTACCTTTTGCTCTTGTCCCTCCACAGATTGCTCATCAGATAGCAAGTAATCTTGTCATGTGTAACTCTTATTATGTGAGTGATGAAAAGGTATCTGCTTCTGGTAAGGAATGATGATATAGTTGCTGCCGCCGATACTTCCGGCGGCGGTGCTTTGAAGCTTATCAATAAGCTTTTCTTACGTTATTGTAAGACTGATGAATTTGTATCACTTGTAAGCCTTAGAACTGATGAAAATATTCTTTATAATCCTCGCATGTATCATCTTGGTGTCATTGGTGGTGACGCTAATGTCTTTTGTTGTACAAAAGCGGTCTTTAAAGTCCTCCGTACAATACCGCTCAAAAGTTATGGTCTCGTCTCCATCTCTAATGACGCGCTTTATCCGGAGGATCTTTGCAACTTTTCAACTTCTGAAACTTTTCTTGAGCGTACCTGTGGTATTCGTTTCAAAGTATAAAAATAATTGTTCTTATGGAAAGTGGCTCAAATCCCACGAATGGAACAGAAAAGAAGTTTTTTGATAAGCTTTTTTCTCTGCCTTGGCGCAAGTTTCTTGTCGCTGTGCTTGTTCTCTTTGTTGGCTACATTGTTAGTCTCCTAGTTTCTTGCTCTACCGTTCGCGTTATCGGAAATGGTGGAGATACGCGCGTTAAAGTGAATCAGTCTGCATTGGATTCCGCGCAAATTACTGTTGAGTTTTTAAATCCTGGAAAGTCATGAAACAAAGGAAAATGCGTCCGAAAAAGTCCGGAAAGAGAGTTATCCACAATTCTCGCGTTGGTAAAATGATTTGATTACCGTTTGTTTGTTACATTATGTGTGTTTCGCCGAAGACTGTTAAACAGGGCAAACAGATAGTTACTGTTCCCTGCGGTCATTGTTATCAATGTATTCGCAAGCGAAAGCTGGATTGGGAGATCCGTTTGACTTCGGAGCTTTCTGCTTCTGATGTTGCTTTTTTCTCTCTTATATCTTATAATGAGGAAAATTATCCTAATCCTGATGTTGCGGATAAGGTGGCTATTCAGAGTCTTGTTCGTAGGCTTCGGCGTTTTTTACAGTATCATTATGGTGATGGTGTAAAGCTTAAGTATTTTATTGTATCTGAGTATGGTGAGCAACGTAATCGTCTCCATTATCATGCTATTTGGTTCATAAAAGGTCTTGATATTGACCGTTATCAGTGGAAAGTTCTGCTAGAATCTGAATGGGGAAAAGGTTTCTGTTCTGCTTATCTGCTTGCTTCGAATTGGATTCGTTATGCCTGTAAGTATATGCAGAAGTCTTATAATATGATGCTTGCTTCTCGTCTTGGATATGATGCTTATGATAAGTCACATCAGGAGTTTGATAAGTGTAATGGTAAGTCTATTATTCCTGTTGGCTTGCCTGATCAATACCCTAAATTTTATATTAAGGGTAAAGGTCATAATCTTCCTCGTTCCTGGTATGATAAGAAGTTTTCTAATGTTTCTTTGGTAAATTCTTATAAACGTGCTAATGCTATTAACGCTTCTCTTTCTAAGACTTCTCAGGATTATTTGGATGAGGCTATGAAAAACGCTCAGTTTCTTAAACGTAATCCTGATTGTGAGGAAAAGGAAAAAATTCGTTATGATGCACGAAATGGTTTATCTTTAAATACTGATTTTGATGGCTAGAATTTTTGATCAGAGGGCTGTTATTGATACTCCCTCAAAAAATGTTTTTAAGCTTTCTTATCGCAGTCGTTTGTCTGCTGTAATGGGACAGCTTATTCCTGTTATGCATAAAGAGGTCATCCCTGGTGACCGCTTTCGTGTTGGTTTTGACACTTTGATTCGTCTTGCTCCTCTCAAAGCTCCTATCTTTGACGGTGTTAAGGCTGATTTTCATGCTTTTTTTGTTCCTAATAGGATTCTTGATCCTAAATGGAAAGAATTTATCAGTGACGGAAATTCTTTGAATGTAGGTCAGATATCGTATGATGATGATACCCGTCCTTCTCCTCTTTCGTTTTCTTCTCTTGAATATACTTCTTGGGGTTCTCCTCAGGGTGAGAATCGTGGTTTTCATTTGAGTGGTCTTTTTGACTATCTTAATCTCCATGTTGCTAAGTACAATACTGATGGTACTCCATATATTGGTACTGGTTCTGGAAATGCTGATGAGAAGCTAAATGCGCTTCCTATTCTTGGGTATCATAAGATATGGTCTGATTGGTATCGCAATGAGCGTGTCGAAAGTGGTATTGCTCTTGGTGGTGATGGTTTTACAGGTCTTTGTCTTAGTTCTTCTGATGATCGTCTTGTTGATGGTCTTATTCAGGATGGTGTTGTCTGGTCGAGTGTTGGTGCTGAAACAAATTTATTTGACCAGCTTCATTGGCGTAACTACAAGAAGGACCGTTATACTACCGCTTTACCTGAGCCTGTAATTGGTGGTCCCGTTGTTATTCCTGGGTCTGGTGGTACTTCAGGTTCTGGTCAGCTTAATGTTACAAAGGCTGATGCTCTTTATGATGTTGACAATCTTAATTCTACTGTTCGCGGTTCTGTTGTTGCTGGTTCTGGTGATGAATTTGTTTCCGTTGGTGCTCAATCTTCTGCTGGTACCAATGATTATTATATGAATATTGGTAACAATCCTACCGGTACTCTTTCGTCTGTTATATCTAACCGGAATTTAATTTCGGCTTTTTCTTCTAAGAAGTTTGTTACTGATGTCTCTCTTGTATCTCAGCTTTCTAATGCGGCTCAGGCTACTATTCAGGAGCTTAAGACTGCCTTTAAGATGTATTCTTTCTTCATGAAAGATACATATAATGGCAATCGTTATGTTGAGTTCATGGAGAGTCATTATAACGTGCGTGTTCCTGATGCTACTGTTGACCGTGCTATTTTTTTGGGTAAGGCTACTGTTCCTATCCGTTTTGGTGAGGTTTTTCAGACTTCAGGTCAGACGGAAACTGGTAGTAATTCTCTTGGTGACTATGCCGGTCGTGGTGTTGGTGCTGGTTCTGCTGCTCTGTTTGATGATACGTTCTATGAGCACGGTCAACTTTATGTTATTATGAGTATTGTTCCGACTAATACTTATTTTCAGGGTATTGATCCGAAGTTTATCAAGTCTGATAGGTTTGATTATTTCTTCCCCGAATTTCAGAATATTGGTGATGTTGCCATTAAGTCAAAGGAGCTTTTCTTTGATCCGTCAGTTTTGGATGCTTCTGATGATGTTTTTGGTTATCAGTCACGTTGGTATGAGTATAAACAGTTCAATGATGAGTTGCACGGTGATTTCATACCTAATACTGAAGGAGAAGGCAGTAATATGTCTTTTTGGAATTTTGCTCGTCAATTTGCTGATGCTCCTGTTCTTTCTCCTGAGTTCAGCCAGGTTAAGCCTCAGAATGCCCCGTTTGTTCAGCTTGATGAATGGTCTGATAACTATCTTATCGATATTCAGTGGAATATTAAGGCACTCCGGCCTATTATGTATTATGAATCGTTTTAATAAAAGCATCGCATTATGGAACGTAAGATAAAAGGTTTCCGTTCGTTGAATGGAAAAGGCAAGAGTACTTCGTTTAAGGGTTGTCCTTGCCTTGTTAATAAACAGTATAAACATCGTACCCTCGGAGAGCTTGTCAAGATGTATAGGATGACAGGCGAAATGCCTCCCGTCGGTCAGCGTCAGGGTGTATTCCTTGCCGACAAAGATATAGATTCTGATTTTCCTACCACCGGAGACGAGTTTGATGACATTATGAATGTTAGATCCGCGGCAAAGGACTTGCGTGATACTTCTCAGAAGCTCGATGAATCTCTTAAGGCCGCAGCCGAACAGTCCGCAAAGGATAAAGACAGGAAAATAGCTGAGCTTCAAGCTCAGCTTAATGAAGTAAATAAACAAAAATCCGTAACAGGTGAAGGATAACGGTGAGCTCGCGTATTTGTGAGCCGTTATCCCACCTGTAAAAAAGGCCGTAAGGCCGTCTTAAATCAAAATAGACAGAATGGCTATTTTGTACCATTTTAGGTCAGTGAGTGACCGCGAAAGCCCATTTAACATATGGGTTTCGCGGACGCTCTGGCCGTCATATCTGCCTGCTTGCGTATTCGCAGGCAGATATTTGAATTTGAGAAACCACGCGTGTGCGTGTGCGACCTTATACGCGCGTGCGCACGTGTGTTAGATTTTAATACTAGCATTACGTCTTTCTTGCTGACGTAATGCTGGGTCGGACACGACCCTAAATGATAATTTTAAATTTTATTGCAATGGATTTTGGAATGTCATTCGATCCGGTTGGTCTTATTTCTACCGGAGTTTCTGCCGCTGTTACTTCTGCTGAAAATAGGAGGCAGCGCAATTTTTCTCGCGAAATGTTTGCTAGAGATAATGCTGAATATGACCGCCGCTATGCTCAGCAACGTGCGGACTATCTTTCTGACCTTGCTTCTGAACGTGAATATAATTCTGCGTCTGCTCAGGCTCGGCGTTTGCGTGAGGCAGGCATCAACCCTAATGGTGCTTCTAATCCGGTCACCGCTGGAACGACGAGCGGTGCTCAGCTTCAGGGTTCACTTTCTCCTAACTCCCCTATTGCTCCTGCTCAGTTCAATGTTGGCTCTCAGCTTCAGGCAGGTATCATTGCTGCTTCTCAACTTGACATTGCTCAGGAACAGAACGAAATTGCTCGGCGTAATGCAGATACTGCCCTTTTCCGTGCTTATACTGAAGCTCGTGTTGCTGCTGCTCAAAATAAGGAGAGTGCTTCCAGGACTGTTCTTAATGATATTGAGTCTAAATATCGTGATTCTATGCTTAAGGGTCATGTTGATGAGATTCGCTCTGAGATTGATGTCAATCGCCAACGTTCTTTTAATCTTTTGCAGGATAGTATTACAAAAATGAATCTTCGTGATGCTCAGCGCAATGAGTTGTTGGCTAAAATTGATAATCTTAATGCTAATTCTGATCTTGCTTATCGAAATATGGAGCTTGTTAATGCTCGTATTTCTGAATCTCGTTCACATAAGGGTCTTATGGATGAACAAGCTCAATTTACTTTTGTTCAGCGTGAATATCAGGAGTGGTATAATAAAGTCCAAAATGAGATGGAATCTGTTATAAAGTCTATACAGTCTTCTAATGCTTCTAAAGCTGAAAAGGAGGCTGCTATGTCTGCTGTTAATGCTTGGTTTGATAATATTAATAGTACTTTGCGTACATTTTTAGATGCTATAGGTATTTTTGGAAATGCGCGTAAAACTGGTACTAATTCTCAGGGTTATTCTTATACGGTTTCTGAATTATGATTTGTTTTTATAAAAAAAATATTATATTTGCAGTGTTATGAGAATTAATTACCAGTATGAGGAGCAAACAGATAGGTCTTTTCATCGTGAATTAAAGCACGATATTATCCGCTTTTTTGTTTTTCTTTCTATCTCTTTTGTTTGTACTGGTCTTATTACTGTATTGGTTCTTTTTTTGGCAAATATGTAGATTTGTTTAGTTACAATTTTTTAGATCTTTGATTTCGCTGTTTAATTTTGTTATTTATTATAGTCTAAAACTTTAATATTTTAGTTTCATACTATAAATTGTATAACAAAAAAACACCTACTTCTTTGAAAGAAAAATAATAATGTCTTATATTTGCAGCGGATTTTTATTCAAACCAAAACATAAATAAATAAATTATGCCTTTAACCAGATCATTGTCTGCGCTGCGGCGTTTTGCTGCCACAGCACTTGTTTCAGTGCCTATTGTGTGCTCTTGCGTGAATGAAGAGTACGACTTCACTGGCGGTATCGACGGTTCAGTGGACATTCAGGGCTCAATTAGCCTTCCGCTCGGAAATACCGAATTCATGCCAATAGGAGATTTCCTCGAACTGGATCAGGAGGACCAGGAATCAATTTTGACGGTTGACCCTCAGACCGGGGACTACAGGTTCTATATTACCTCCGATGAGACCATTGCACCTGCCCCTGTAAAAATCCCGCAGATCGGGATTGACGGAAGCAAAATGTTCCCTGACGGTGGCGTCTTGTATGAGGACATAGGCATAGGCAGTCTGATCCGGGACATCATCAAAGATCTGCCGCAGGACCAGGACATACCTGAAAGTGTCAGTTCGGCCCTGGACGGGCTCATAGATGGCATGGAACCAATGCCGGAGGCGTCCACACCTATCAAACTAGATGAGGACATCAGCCAGATCACCAGTATCGTAAAAGCTATCAACAATGTCGGACTTGATGCGCCTGTAGAGCTGGCCATGAGCATTAAAGGTGAAAATATCAAAAAAGGGAAAGTCACCATCAGCGGGGTGGACGACAACCCTTTCACAATATCATTCCCGGATTTTGTGAAACTTGTCCCTGAAAGCGAGAATATAAATGTTGAAAGCGGACATGTACTGTCTTTCGACAGGCTGCAGCTGGATGTTGAAAATCCGGCCGTATTCCGTCTGAATATCTCAAGTATCGATATGCCGTCACCCGGAACCGGTCAGGGTATGGTCGGGGACAAGCTTTTCATCGATAATGAAATAACCATATCCAAATATAAGATAGATCTTGAGCTGAATGATTTTGCGGAAAAAGTCAGCGAGATTCCTGATAAAATAGCGGTTGACCTGCGTATTACCGTAGGTGATGTCCTTGTCAGGAGCATATCGGCAGTAATTAATCCGGACTTTTCCGTAGCACCCCAGAAAGTTCAGATCGGGGAACTGCCGGAATTCATCTCCGGGGAGGAAGTCACCCTGGATCTCTACAACCCTGTCATACGCCTGGAGGCTCGTGCCAGTGACAATACTGTTTATCCCGGCAGCTTCCCTGTGTTCAGGCTTTCAGCAAATCTGGACGCGTTCGGAAAAGACGGGACAACTACCATGGAGTCCCCTATCAGGCTTGGAGACAGCCAGCCTATCGAAATTCAAGAAGGAATAAACCATATAATCATCTCAAGGCGTGAGATGCCATCCAATGAAGACCCTGTGCCGGAGGGTGAGTATTACGAATATGTCGTGATAGACAACCTGAGCGATATTGTCAGGACTGTTCCTTCCTATATAGAGATAGGTGACATATCCGTATCGGTACCTCATGTCGGGAATGAGACCGACGGATGGAAAGAAAGCGACTATACCACTGTAGTGTTCCCGGAACAGGAAGAAGGAAAGGAATCCCAGCCGCTTGTCTACGATGTCGGGATGGATTACAGCATGGAATTCCCGCTTGCATTCGGGAAGGACCTTGATATATCATACTCGACGGACTTCAACGGATGGAATGAAAGCTTCAGCAGCACATCCGATGCCGATTATACACTGGACTTCAGGGAGGCCACTATAAAATTCGATTTTATCAACTCCATACCTCTGAACCTTGGCCTGTCGGCGGACGCCATAGATGTAGACGGGGAAATCATGGACGACATCAATGTGTCTCTCGATGGAACGCTTGCTGCCGGGAACATAGGTTCGGAGACCCATACCTCCATTGTTGTCAGGATACAGGCCGCCCAGGAGGCCCTTGACAGGTTCGACGGCCTGCGGCTCAATATCTCTGCCAAGGCAGGAGCGGACATGGAGGGCACTCCACTTAATGAGAAGCAGGGGGTCAGGCTCGAAAGCATACGCGCCAATGTCCAGGGCGGTGTACATCTGGATATTAATTCTGATCAGAACAACTAATGTCTATGAAGAAGATAACAATAATTCTGGCGGCAGCGGCCTTTTCCGCCATTGTATGTTCAAATGCCGGGGCGCAGTTGAATTCAGGATATTTTGTAGAGAACTACAACTATAGGCACAAACTGAACCCTGCTTTCGCAAGCAGCAGGAGCTATTTCGCCCTGCCGGCAATAGGTAATTTCAACATCACCACGCAGAGCAATCTGGGCATAAGCACATTCCTCTATCCGTACAACGGGCAGCTCACTACATTCATGAACGGAGCTGTAAGTTCGCAGGAATTCCTCGGCAGGCTGAGCAAGAACAACAAGTTCGGGACAAATGTATACCTGCCGTTCGTGTCCGTGGGCACATGGGGCAGGAAAGGTGGCTTTACTACGGTGGAGGTCGGCATGAAGGCGGATATGTCCTTCAATCTGCCGTATGACCTTTTCGACTTTATGAAGAATGCCGGTGCGAAACAGAACTATGACATAAGCAATCTCGGCGCGAGGGTCAGGACATACACCGAAATATCCTTAGGCCATGCCCGCAAGATAACCGACAGGCTCAATATAGGCGCGAAGGTAAAGTTCCTGGTAGGGCTTGGCTATGCGGATGCCAATATCGACAAGATGAATGTCAGTATGACTGAAGACCAGTGGAGTATCAATGCAGAGGGCTCACTCAGCGCCTCCGCTCCAATGGTCAAATGGCCCACAAAAGGCGAGACCGGTGCGGCTACGGATCCTTCACAGAACAATGAGCTGGATTTCAATGCCATTGGTGACAGTTTCGAGTATAATTCTATAAGTGAGATGATGTCTTCACTGTTCTCGGGACTTGGATACGGTGCCGCCATAGATCTCGGTGCAACGTACGAATTCGACAGCGGCCTGCTTGAGGGTCTAAACCTCTCTGCCTCCATACTTGACCTTGGATTCATATCATGGGGGAATTCCGTCAGGGCGGTCACTTCACCGGTCCCGTGGACATTCGAGGGCTTCGACAACCTGTCGCTGGACTCTGATTCGGGCAATTCCCTGCAGGACGAGTTCGACTCTCTGACTGATGATTTGAACAACATGCTCAAGTTCGAGAAACAGTCTGAAGGCAAAGGCAAGACCAATATGCTGGCCTGTACACTGAATATCGGGGCTGAATATGAACTGCCTTTCTACAGGAATCTTTCCGTAGGGTTCCTATCGTCCACAAGGATCCAGGGTCAGTATTCGCACTCTGAAGGACGATTCTCCCTGAACATCGAGCCTACCAAATGGTTCGGGTTCTCCACCAGTTATGGCATATCGACATACGGTTCCACATGGGGAGCCATCGTCAACTTCAGCTTTCCTGGAATCGGCCTGTTCATCGCTTCGGACACCATTCCGACACAGCTTACCGCACCTCTTGACGGATTTGGTATCGGAGTTCCGTGCAATAATATGAACCTGAGCCTCAGCTTCGGCCTCACATTCAACCTCAGCAAGGTGCGCCAGCTGGGAATGAAATAGAGGTACCCGTAAGTTATAAAACAAAACAGGAGGCAATTTCGTGATTTGCCTCCTGTTTTGTTTTATGCTGACCGCGTACCTGCGGACAGGCTCATCTTGCCATCAGGTCTGCCACTGCCGCCATGTCGCATTTTCGGGAAGAGTAGGCCTGCGGGAAGCTGATGCCGTCGCTGATCAGCTCGAATCCCTGCTTTGAAGCCATCTCATTCAGGAGCCTGACGCTTGCCCCGGCCCATGTGAAAGACCCGAAGGCGAAGAACTTCCTGTTCTTTACAAGCCGTGCGCATACCCCGTACATGAAGTTGTATGCCGGAGGGAATATGTCGTTGTTGTATGTTGGTGCGCCTACGGCAAGAGTGTCGTATTTGAAAAGGTCGCGGTAGGCGAATGACACATTCTCCGTGCAGAGATTGTGGATGGCGTACTTCACTCCCTTTCCGGCCAGTTCGGAGGCCAGGGCCTTGGCTGCCTTTGCAGTATTGCCGTACATGCTGCTGTACACGATACATACGCCTTTTCCGGCCTCGTACCTGCTGAGCCTGTCATAGTATGACACCACATCGGCCACATGATTTTCCCATACAGGGCCGTGGGTGCTGCATATCCTTCCTATCTGCAGTCCGGAGAGCTTTTTCAGTGCTGCCTGTACAGTCTGGCCGTATTTGCCGACAATGTTGGAATAGTACCTGGTCATCTCGTCCCTGAACTCGGCGAAGCAGCTTTCGGACTTGTCAAGCCAGCCGCAGAGGTGTGCTCCCCCGTCCAGGACTGCCCCGTCAACAGCTCCGAAAGTGCCGAATGCATCTCCGGAGAAAAGCGTCTTTTCTTCTCCGAGGTATGTCACCATTGTCTCGGGCCAGTGTACCATAGGGGCCATATAGAACGTGAGAGATGATTCCCCGAGGCTTATGCTCTCCCCTTCCTTGACCGCATGGATATTGTCGGTCAGGCCGAAATAGCCTTTGATCATCGGAACGGCCTTCGCGCTGGTGAGTATGCGGATGTCGGGATAATGCTCCCGGATGGTTGCGATAAGTGAAGAATGGTCCGGTTCCATGTGGTTGACGACCAGATAGTCGATCTTCCTGTCACCGATTTCGTTGCGGATGTTGCCGAGGTATTCTTTCTCGAAGCCGGCCTCCACAGTATCGATAAGGGCCACTTTTTCATCAACCACCAGGTAGGAGTTGTAGCTGACCCCGAAAGGAAGGGGCCACATGCCTTCAAAGATTACCTTGGTGTGGTCATTCACACCTACATAGCGGATTCTGTCAGAAATCTTTTTTTCCATATTATGATTGTTTTTATTGTTGTCATACCTTATCTTTCAAAATGTTATGCCTATCCCGAATGTCATTGCCAGATACAGGGCATCACTTCTGCGGAGATTCTCCTCCGGAATATATATTGAAGATGACATCGATGATCCCATGATGCCCTTGCCTGTTACCACGGTCCTGAATGACACCAGGAAATCAAGCCGTGTGTATCTGCCCAGTGGTATCCTGTATCCGGTCCCTGCCTTGAACATCCCTGATAAGGACAGATCGTCTCCGTATCCGGAAAGCCCCGGACCGGCATCGAGAAAGGCAAGCCACCTTCCCTTTGACGGGTCCTTTCCGAAATAGCAGCTCCCCCTCAATGTGAGCGGGACGACATAGGTGCCCCTGTTTATTCCGCTGCGTCCTGTATATACGGACAGGTTGAACTTGTCGGAAATGTCCACCCCTATGTGCATAAGGAATTCACCGTTGCTGTGATACATCGTGTTCCAGAACTTCCTGTCAATCCTGTAGCCATAGGCAGATATGTAGTTGAAGTGCCTGTACGAGGCGGCGGTGCTGATGTAGCTCCCCTCTATGCCGAATGTCAAGGTACCGAGGATGCCGGACTTTCCCCCATGCTTAGCCTCTACACCGGCCTGCCCCATGGCAAGGACCATGAGAAATGCTGAAACGTATCTGTATATCCTGACCATAGCCTCAAAAGACGTATCTGATTCCAAGCCTCGGGTAATATGCTTTCATAAGTCCCTCCTGGTACAGTTTCAGACGCGAATCGCTGCCACGCCCTTCAAGATGCATCCCCAGGACAGGGGTAAAGTCCAGGGAAAGAATCACGGGGACGCGGAACAGATATTCTATACCTATCTTTCCGGTGAGTCCGGCCATAGGGCCGAACGACACTCCGGTCTGCCTTACATATCCTGTAGTAAAGCCGATTCCGGCCAGAGCGGAAAGGTCGCCAGTACTGAAGGAATGCCCCCATACTATGAAGTTGCAGGAGAACCCTGCACGTACCCCGGGATGTTGGACCTGGCCATCCAGCACACCACAGAAATCTACACCTGCATTTATCTCGAAAAATGTAGAATCCGCTGTCCCGTGCTGATATGAAATCTCCGCACAGCTGAAAGAAAAGACTCCTCCAAGCGACCTTGGCTGGGCGGCTATGCTTCCAGGGGCGAAGGCGGTGAGCGCCATCAGCAGAATATAGGCATACAGATATTTCATTGGCTGTCACACATCTTTCTGCATGTGTTTCATCTGATGGCCGAAAAAGTCTTTCAACCCTGCGTGGGTGAACCCCAGACGAAGATAGAGGGCTTCGGCTTTCGGCTTGTCCACATCCACGATAAGACCTACCTTGCTGAATCCGAGTTTCCTCGCCCTGTCGAATGCCGCTTCGAAAAGCATGGATCCTATGCCGCGTGAGCGCATAGACGGATCGACTCCAATGGAGTCAAGATAAAACTCTCCCGCTTCGGTCTCCTTTACTTTCGAAAAATCGTTTGGTGAGTCCCTGAAGCCGGACAGGTCTTCTATGACTGGTCTTTTGAGCTCTTCATACATTGCTCCGTCATATCCATTTACGGCCCCGCATACCTTTTTCCCTTCGACAGCTACAATCGTGTTCCTGTAGCTGTACAGGGTGTTCTCCGCCTCGACATATTTTTTGATACGGTCATGGAGGCTGTCGAGTGTCATTGACGGGTCCATGGCCAGGAATTCCTCAACCGGCCATGCTGACATGACAAGCCACGCCACTGCCGGCGCATCAGCTTTTGTGCAGTCTCTGACTGTGATTTCCATATTGTTTCCGTTAAAAAATTTATGTATACTATATATACTTGAACTCCATATAAGTCGCCCCCAGCTCGTCATTGAAGCTTCCTCCGATAAATCCGACAAGGTCCCCTTCCTCAAGCATACCGTCCTCTGTAAGGAGCTTCACCGCATTGCGGACAAAATCCTCCTTGCTCTTCTGGATGTCGAATTTATATGGGTACACATCATATGAGAGGGCGAGCTCCCTCATGGTAAAATCATTGTAGCACATGGCATAGATAGGCACCTTGGGCCTGAATTCAGCGAGATAGCGCCCTGTGCGCCCGGTCCATGTATCAAATATAATCGCCTTAACCGGAAGCTCCTGGGTGGCCTCCACAAGATTTTTCGCCAGGACAGCGGCAATTGGCTTCATCACCATATCGAGGTTGAGATCAAGGGATATGCCCAGTGATTTTTCGGTTTCCCTTGCGATTTTTGTCATTGTCCTTACAGCCTCTACAGGATATTTCCCGCTCGCCGTTTCACCGCTGAGCATAATCGCATCCGTACTTTCGAAGATGGCGTTGGCGACATCTGTCACCTCAGCCCTTGTAGGACGCGGGTTCTCAATCATGCTGTGCAGCATTTGGGTGGCGATTATAACAGGCTTTTTCCTTGAGCGGCAGGTCTGTATCATCTGCTTCTGTATAATCGGTATCCTTTCGGCCGGAATCTCCACCCCGAGGTCTCCCCTTGCGACCATGACACCGTAGCAATAGGACAGGATGTCATACAGGTTGTCAATCCCCTGCTGGTTCTCAATCTTGGAGATTATCTTGATATGGCTGTTCCTGCTGTCCAGAATCTCCTGGATTTCAAGAAGGTCGTCCTTTGTTCTCACGAATGAGTGCGCAATGAAGTCTATATCGGCATCTATGGCCCAATTGACAAATTTCCTGTCCTTTTCCGAAAGGGCCGGAAGCGAAATATGCACGTTAGGGACGTTGACGCTCTTCTTTCCCTTTATTACCCCGCTGTTCTGCACCTCGCACAGCAGCTTGTCATTTTCCTTCCCTGTAACGAACAGGTCGACGGACCCGTCGTCGATGAGTACATGGGCACCTACCGGCACATCCTTCACGAATTCGGCGCAGGTGGTATAGAGGACCTTGGAATTGCATAGCCTGTCAGGTCCGTTGTGGATTTCTATCCAGTCTCCTTCCTTTACCACGAAACCGACGGCAGACTCCATGTCCGTAAGACGGACTTCCGGACCTTTGGTATCCACGAGAATCCCGATCCTGTCCGAGACGGAACGTACATTGTCAACTATTTTCTGCGCACCTTCCAGACTTGCGTGAGCGGAATTTATCCGGACTACATTCATGCCGTTCTGGTAGAGTTTCCGCAGAAAGTACGGATCGCAATTTATGTCTGAAATGGTACAGATTATCTTGGTTTTCTTTGCTATCATTGTATTCTTCCTTATTTGACCCGCGAATTTAACAAAAATATTGTATTTTCGCGCCCTCAAAATTATTTCGAAATGGTTATCAGCGGTGTTTTCATCATTATCCTCTATTATGTACTGGGTAATGCGGTCTCAGCCCTTACAGGGCATCTTATACCGGGCAGCGTCATAGGCATGCTGCTGCTTTTCTTTTCGCTTGTGTTCAGGCTCGTCAGGCCGGAGCGCATCAGGCAGGTTGCGGAATTCCTTACCGGGAACATGACCGTATTCTTTATTCCCGCGTCGCTGGGAGTCATGGAACAGTGGGGGCTGATCCGTTCAAGTTTCACGGGCTGGGTCGGCGTTACCTTCATTTCCACCCTGCTGGTGCTTGTCACTTCGGGACTGATGCAGGATTGGCTTATGAAGGCCGGGAAAAGACTCTCCGGCAGAAAAAGATGAACCGGATTATGGAGAACCTTATACATAACGTGCCGTTTATGCTGGCACTGACCCTCGGGTCATACCTTCTCGGCGTATGGGTCAAGAAGAAGTCGGGGCTGTCACTGCTCCATCCGTTCCTTATATGCATTCCGGTGATAGCCGCCGTACTTAAATTCACAGGAACATCCGTACAGTTCTATATAGGAGCGAATAAAATGATAGATTTCCTCCTCGGCCCCAGCGTAGTATCGCTCGGGCTTCTGATGTACGACCACCTTGAAACCATCAGGAAACATCTGCTCTCAATCCTGGCATCGGTCTTTACCGGGAGTCTTGTCGGGGTGGGCAGCGTGTATTTCCTGTGCAGGTTTTTCGGTCTTGACGATTTGTTCGTAAGATCCATGGAAGCCAAGTCGGTCACTACCCCGATTGCCATGGACATCACGGCCTCTCTCGGCGGCGATGTGTCACTTGCAGCAGTGACCGTTATCCTGTGCGGATTCATCGGGACCGTATTCGGACCTCTGATAATCAGGATGTTCCATATTGAAACCCCTGTTGCCAAGGGACTGGCGCTGGGATGCTGCTCGCATGGTCTGGGCACTTCCAAGGCGATAGAACTCGGTGCCGTAGAAGGCGCTGTCAGCGGACTGGCGATCGCCCTGATGGGAATAATGACCGCAGTTGCCGTTCCACTGTTCAATATGATATTCCCGATTTAATTCCTACCTTTAGGCGCATTTTGCACAATTCCGGCACAGCCAGGGCCGCAGCATTTTATTTAAGGAATATGGATAATGCAGAAAATATCGGACGTAGCCGCATGCTCCCTCCCCTTCCGGAGAGGATGAGGCCTCATGACCTTGACGGATATGCGGGGCAGAAACACCTTGTGGGCCCCGGAGGCGTCATAAGGAACATGATAGAGACAGGCAATCTTACTTCCTTCATTCTGTGGGGACCGCCGGGCGTGGGCAAGACTACGCTGGCCAGGATAGTGTCCCGAAGCATGCACAGGGAATTCTTTACGCTTTCAGCCGTAAGTGCCGGGGTCAGGGAGGTCAGGGAAGTGATTGAAAAGGCCCGGTCAGGGTCGGTATTTTCTTCCGGAGCGGCGCCTGTACTATTCATCGATGAAATCCACAGGTTCAACAAGTCGCAGCAGGATGCCCTTCTCGGTGCGGTGGAGGACGGAACGGTAGTCCTTATCGGAGCCACTACCGAAAATCCGTCATTCGAGGTCAATTCCCCGCTGCTCTCCCGCTGTCAGGTGTTTGTGCTGAAAAGCCTGGAGGCGGCCGATCTTCAGGAGCTGCTTGAAAAGGCAGTAAAGACCGACGTGCTCCTTAAAAATATGGATATCAGGGTACAGGAAACCGAAGCCCTGTTCCGCTACAGCGGAGGGGATGCCAGGAAACTGCTCAATATACTTGAAATCGTAACAGGTTCCTCTCCTGCCGGTAAGCCGGTTATAATAGACAATACTTCGGTTACTTCCTGCATACAGGAAAACATGGCCATATATGACAAGGGCGGAGAGATGCACTATGACATCATATCCGCTTTCATCAAGAGCATAAGGGGATCTGACCCAAATGCCGCCGTGTATTATCTCGGGCGCATGCTCGTCGGCGGCGAGGACCCGCTTTTCATCGCCAGGCGGCTTTGCATTCTGGCGGCCGAGGACATCGGACTTGCCAATCCCAATGCGCTCCTGCTGGCCAATTCATGTTTTCAGATTGTCCATAACATAGGCATGCCGGAAGCAAGGATTCCGCTGTCGGAAACTGCCATTTATCTGGCCTGTTCGCAGAAAAGCAATTCGGCGTACATGGCCATCAACAACGCTATGGACATGGCTTCAAAGACGCAGACTTCACAGGTGCCCCTGTATCTGCGCAATGCACCGACAAAACTCATGGAAGAACTCGGATATGCCGACGGGTATAAATATGCGCATGACTATCCGGGGCATTTCGCCGAGCTGGAATTCATGCCTTCCGATCTGGCGGGGACCAGATTCTACGAACCTGCCGACAACAGGAAAGAGGCCGAGATGCGCATACGCCTGTCGTCGTTGTGGAACAAATACGGATATTGAAAGGACTGGGTTCAGTTCCAGAGAACGGGTCAGAACGGATACCCTACCCCGAAATGTATGGCATATCCGTCCCTGCGCAGCCATTCCTGTGGACGCAGCCATCTTGTCTGCCTTGCCGGATCGTGCAGTTTCATTCCCATGTCGACACGCAGGAGCAGGAAGTTAAGGTCAAGGCGCAGCCCAATCCCCCAGTTCATTGCTATGCCTTTGCTGAAATTGTCCCATGTCAGTAAAGAAAGCCTGCTGTCTTCCGTGCCGGTACTTCTGAGCGACCAGACGTTGCCGGCATCTACGAAAACGGCCCCGCCAAGTTTCCAGCCGAGATGGAAGCGGTATTCAATATTCGTTTCAAGTTTCATGTCGCCCGTCTGATTCGGAATAATGAATGTGCTGTCCATCGGAGCCAGGCCGGGTCCAACAGTCCTGGCCTGCCATCCGCGGAGACTGTTCGCCCCACCTGAATAGAAATGCTTTTCAAAAGGCAGGGCATTTGAATTGCCGTATGCCTTCCCGGCCCCGATCAGGAACCTTGTGGCTATGGCCTGTCCGTTGTTCTTGCCGAACCGCCATGTCCTGCCGACCTGGAATTCGGCCCGCACATACTGGGAATATGGTGTGTTCCATATCATTCCCGAGCCGCTCCCGTCCTTCTCCATGAGGGGTCTGAATGCGCTGAGCAGGTTTCCCGCAATGTCGAACTGGAGTCTCGAATAGAAAAATGATGTCTTGGGCACTACCTCCGCGTTTGTCGTATAGTACAAATTCCCTCCGAGGCCCAGGTCAAAATGGTCCTGGTATGCGTTCCTCATGAACGGGTCTGATTCGAGGTTTTTGAAGAAGGCGGAATTCAGGTTGAAGAGCCGTACTATATTGAGCTGCAGCGGGTAGAGCTGGTAAAACATCCTGGAACCGACAGTGCCGTTGAAGAGCAGTGACGTGGAAATGATGTTCCTGGTGTACTCCGGCCGGTTCTGGTAGTTGTATGAAATGTTTACCTCGGTCCTGGGAACGGCCCCCTTGAACAGCCTGTATGGCAGGAAGAGGAATTTAGGGAAGCTTATCCCGGCGGAGACGCCGAATTCTGTGGAGCGGACATCGTCATTGAACCTGAACTGGAAATTCCCCATGAAACTCAGGTTGAGCCATTCCCCTCCCCTGAAGATGTTCTTGTGGTAATAGGAAAGCTGCGGGGATATGCCCAGGAGCCCTGTAGAGTTTGATGAGCCTTCCAGATTCAGCTTAAAACCCTGCAGCTTGGACTGTGTCAGGTTGATGCTGCAGTCCACGATATTCGTGTCAGTCTGGTTCATCTCGATGTTCACACTGCTGAACACATTGAGGGCGGAAAGCCTGGAATACGTGCTGCTGACATCTCTCTCCCTGTACAGGCCGCCCGGGATTATGGTATTCAGGTTGGTCAGGATGCTTTCCCTGAATTTCAGGCTTTTAGGGAGAGAAATGCTCACATCACCAATATAGAACTTGCGCAGCGGACGGGCTTCACGCGGAGTTTCGTTCCTGGTATAGTTGCGGATGCTCATCTGCAGGTATGCGGAATCGGGAACGGCCAGAGTATCTGCCTCGAAGAAATAGTAATTCTTGGAAAAGCCGTAGAAACCCTTGTCCCTTAGATACCTGCTTGAGCGGTCGCTTTCCGCCTCCAGAGCAGCCTCTGAAAGCCATGACCCCGGCTTTATCGTTACGGAGGCCGTGTCTTTCATGAACTCGTCCCTTATCTCCCCTTCGGGGATCACATACTCTATCCTGCTTATGGGTATCCTGTCACCTAGGGTGACCAGGTATTTTACCTTCACCCTTCTTTTCTTGACCTCAATCTCGCTTCTGACCCCGGAATGGTAGTATCCCAAATATTCCAGGTGGTTGCCTATGTTTTCTATCGAGCTTTCCACCAGGTCCGGGTCGTATACCACAGGTGCAACGCCTATCTTCTGCACGAATTTATCCCACCCCTTGTCCTTGCCGTTGGACCAGTTGTACAGGTTCAGGAAAGGATTCCATCCGAAAAAGGTTGAATTCGGCTTCTGCTTTATGTACGGTTCTATGCCTCTGGCGTTGAACTTCCTGTCGTTGGTCACCTCCACGGTGTTCTTCTGCAGCCGGTACTCCCCGTCCTGAAGGACACGCGTGGTGCTGCACGAAACAAGCGTAACGGCAGCAGCAAAGACGGATATTAGACGCAGTGAACTTCCCATTCCGGACAGGCATATCCTGCAAATTTATCTCAATTAAGTCATATTTCAATATTTTTTGGATCAAATATTAGAAACTATGGATATAAGTGATATATTTGCACCGCGATTTTGACAATCCGTCACAGTCGGATGTATTGTTTATGTTTTAATGTAATCAAACCGCTTCGGTACAAATGAAGAACAAGTACATTGATCTGATTGACCAGACATTTGAGTTTCCGCAGGATGAATTCAGAGTAGAGGACGGGGAACTCTATTTCCATGACATCAACATGATGGACATAATCAACCAATATGGCACACCTCTTAAAATATCATATCTGCCGAAGATATCATCCCAGATACAGAGGGCCAAAAGGATGTTCAACGTCGCCATGGCGAAAGCCGACTACAAAGGCAGGTACCACTACTGCTACTGTACCAAGAGCTCCCATTTCGAGTTCGTCCTCAGGGAGGCGCTCAAGAATGACATCCATATCGAGACCTCATCGGCATTTGACCTGAACCTGATTGAGGCCCTGGAGGCGGAGGGAGCCGTGAACAAGGATCTGTATATCGTCTGCAACGGATTCAAGAAGCCGGCCTACATCGAGAATATTGCAAACTTTGCAAATTCCGGCTGGAACAACATCATCCCGGTTCTGGACAACATGAACGAATACAAGGACCTTGACGCCCTAGTGAAAGTCCCGACAAACCTCGGTATACGCATCGCCTCTGAGGAAGAGCCGAACTTCGAGTTCTACACCTCGCGGCTCGGGATACGATACAGCGACATCCTCCCGTTCTATGAGAATCTGATAAGCAAGAGCGAAAAGTTCCACCTGAAGATGCTGCATTTCTTCATCAATACGGGCATCCGCGACACGGCATACTACTGGAATGAGCTTGCGAAATGCGTCAGCGTATACTGCGACCTGAAGATGATATGCCCGGAGCTGGACTCTCTGAATATCGGAGGCGGCTTTCCTATCAAGAATTCGCTTGCGATGGATTTCGACTACGAGTATATGGCAGAAGAGATCATTTCGCAGATTAAGACCATGTGCAATTCGCGCGGAGTGGCAGAGCCGAATATCTTTACAGAGTTCGGAAGCTTCACCGTCGGGGAGTCCGGGGCGACGATATTCCAGATTCTCGACATCAAGCAGCAAAACGACCGCGAGCGCTGGTACATGATAGACAATTCCTTCATGACCACCCTGCCTGACACATGGGGTATCAAGCAGCGTTTTATACTTCTTCCCATAAACAAATGGAACGAGAAGTACCAGAGGGTATTCCTCGGCGGCCTCACATGTGACAGCCAGGACTATTATAACGCGGATTCCCATGCAAATGCAATCTTCCTCCCGATAATGGAGGACCGTGAGGACCCTCTTTACATCGGGTTCTTCCACACAGGTGCCTACCAGGAGTCCATTTCCGGCTACGGCGGCATCCAGCACTGCCTGCAGCCCGCGCCTAAGCATATCATCATAGACAAGGACGAGAACGGGGACTACAGTACGAAGCTTTTCAGCAAGGAGCAGACATACAAGTCCATGCTCAAGATCCTGGGCTACTGATTTCCGGAACAGATACTCCGGTCCGGGCAAGTTGCTGACCAGACATACGAATACACATGCCAGGAATATCGAACAACGAAATCAAACGCATCAGGTCCTTTTCGGTCAAGAAGTTCAGGGACCAGGAGGGGCTGTTCACCGTGGAAGGGGAAAAGATGGTTTCAGAAGCCAGGGAATCGGCTTTCCACATAGAGGCAATATACAGGACAGAGGAAATCGGGCAGGAGGCGATGTCACGCATCTCCACCCTGTCATCCCCCTCCCCTGTGCTGGCTGTGGTCAGAAAGCCCGATGGGCTGACGCTCGGGGACAGGGGGCAGATACTGTCCGCCCTTGTCCC
>CALVCB010000007.1 GCA_944325965.1 uncultured Bacteroidales bacterium | reverse complement strand
CGCTGCAAAAATATAATAATTTTGCGACAGGACAAACTTTTGGTATGATTATTTTATTACTTTTGCCACGTCAAAACTTGACAACATTTGCACAAAATGTGCCAAGATGGTGATTTTGATTCGAAAGAATATAGTTTCGAAATAAAATTCTTTATATCCGGTTTGAAACCTTGACAAGGAGATGGATTGTATGGATAAAGACGGTGGGGACATATCCCCGCTTGATGTGCTGAAGGAATTCTGGGGATACGGTTCATTCCGGCCGATGCAGGAGGAGATTGTGACGGCTGCGGCAGAGGGAAAGGACGTGCTTGCGATCTTGCCTACCGGGGGCGGCAAGTCGGTGTGCTTCCAGGTCCCGGCTCTCATGAAGGAGGGCATCGCGCTGGTGGTCACGCCTCTGATTGCCCTGATGAAGGACCAGGTGCAAAACCTGGCGGACAGGGGTATCAAGGCACTTGCTGTCTACACCGGGATGACCCGCAGGGAGGTGGAGCTCAATCTCAACAATGCTGCCTACGGTGACTTCAAATTCCTTTATCTTTCCCCGGAGCGTCTTTCCACCGAGCTTTTCAGGCGGTATGTCACGGAAATGGATGTCAGCTATATCGTGGTGGACGAGGCGCACTGCATATCCCAGTGGGGGTATGACTTCCGTCCGGACTATCTTGACATAGGAAAGCTGCGCGAGATTGTGGGCGCCCCTGTAATCGCCCTTACCGCTACTGCTACCCCGCAGGTGGCCGAAGATATAATGGAGAAACTTCACTTCAGGGAGAAGCTCCTTCTGAAAAGCGGTTTCGAGAGGCCGAACCTTTCCTATATAGTACGCCGCTGCGAGGACAAGATGGGCCAGCTGGCTGGAATCTGCCGATCTGTCCCCGGGACCGGGATAGTGTATGTCAGGAGCCGCAACAGATGCGAGGAGCTGTCGGCCTTCCTCCGCTCCCAGGGACTGTCGAGCTCGTTTTACCATGCGGGGCTGGGGCCAGATCTGCGTTCTGGCAGGCAGGCTGACTGGAAGTCCGGCAAGACAGCTGTGATGGTGTGTACCAATGCTTTCGGTATGGGGATTGACAAGCCGGACGTGAGGTATGTGGTACATTTTGACGTACCGGATTCTCCGGAGGCGTATTTCCAGGAGGCCGGAAGGGCAGGCAGGGACGGCAAGCGCTCCTATGCTGTCCTGCTGTGGAACGGAGGTGATGTCAGGAGGCTGCGCCAGATAGAGAGTCTGTCATATCCTGAAATAGAGTATATTGAGGATATCTACCACAAGGTGCACTCTTTCTACGGAATCCCGTACGAGGCTGGGATGGGCATGCAGCTGAAGTTCAGCCTGGAAGAGTTCTGCCGCCATTTTCATCTTAACAGGTCCATGGCCTGGTACTCCATTAAATATATAGAAAAGGAGGACCACTGGACTGTCCTTGAAGATGCCGACATGCCGGCTCGTGTGCAATTCATGGTAGACCGTCAGTCCCTCTACGGCATAGAGTTGCCGGAACTTGCCATGGAGACAGTGGTGGAGATGCTCATGCGCAGATATACGGGAGTGTTTTCTTATCCTGTCTCTATCGATGAAGACTATATGGCATCCGTTTCAGGGGTGTCAGTCCCGCAGCTCCGCAGGCTCCTTTACCTGCTCTCGGTGGAGCATGTCATAAAGTATATCCCGTGTGACCATACCACGGTCATATACTTGAGGGAGGACCGGCTGCATCCAAAGGATGTAAGGTTAAGTACCTCCAGATATGAACAGCTCAGGAGCGCATCCGAGGCCAGGACTGAGAAGATGATCTCATATATAAAGGAGGATGACACCTGCCGCAGCCGCTATCTTCTGGAATACTTCGGGCAGACGGAGTCACAGGACTGCGGCAGCTGCGATATCTGCCGTGCGGCATCAGCAAGGCCCTTGAACATAAGGAAGTCCCTCCGCAGTTATATTCTCGAAGAAAAGGGAGGGGACTATACCCTCAATGACATTTCAGTGAAGTTCGGCTCGCCTGCTTCAGAGGAAGGAGGCGACTATATCGGGCAGCTCCGGGACATGATCGACAGGGGGGAAGTGCCTCCATACAAGATATAAGGGATCAGCTCTTTCCGGAACATGCCCCGGCCCGGGGCGGCATGTTGGATGGCGGAAGGCCCTGGTGTCACTGCCGCCGGACTGATTCTATTGTCAGTCCGTCATAGGCGGGTCTGATATCCTCCGGAAGTTCCCTGCACAGGTCTTCGTACCGCGGCAGCTGGTGCGAAAGGTGGGTCAGCCAGGAGTGCCTGGCACCGACCTTCCGGGCTACGGCCACAGCTTCCTCCAGGGAGAAATGGGAGAGGTGCTTACCCCGGCGCACGCAGTTGATGATGAAGTGGTCGAGTCCCTCCAGCTTGGTGAATTCCGTCTCGGGAATATAGTTCATGTCCGTGAGGTAGGCTATGTTCCCGAACCTGTATCCGAGTACAGGAAGCATGAAATGCCGTCCTCTTATCGGGATGACCTCCACTTGTTTGGGCCTGTAGGTCCCTTTCCAGGCCTCTTCGGGATGATGCTCCTTCGCCCATTCTTCCTCCGACACTGGAATCTTGTCATAGCCTTTCCCGTCGACCCATACGAGCTTCTGTTCCGGAATGTTCTCGGATACGGTGAACGGTCGCTGGTCTATGTTGGTAATCTGCCATTCAGGCACCCCGGGATATCTGTGCTCCGCGAATGCGTAGGAGTATTCCTGCCGGAGCGAGTCCTCCACGTATTTTTCACAGTATATCCTGATAGGGGCCCTTTCGATATAGTTGAACGCCCTAACATCATCGAGCCCTCCAGTGTGGTCCTTGTGGTTGTGGGTCAGGAGAATGGCATCAATATGCCTGATACCGGCCCTGAGCATCTGTGTCCTGAAGTCAGGTCCTGCATCCACTAGGATTTTCAATCCTCCGTATTCTACAAATACGGAAGAGCGTAGCCTTTTGTCCCTCGGGTCAGCGGACCTGCATACCTTGCAGCCGCATCCGATCATCGGGACTCCCTGGGAAGTCCCTGTTCCTAGAAATGTTAGTCTGGACATATCTGTCTTGCTGTCAGTCAGGGGAGCATGCGTATCAAATCCGCCGCCCCAGTTTTCCTTTATATGACAATATCAACAATTTTTCCTGAAAGGTGTTCTTCGTATGGCCTTTCAATACGTATGTAGTTCCGCGTGTATCCGTACATCTTCCCGCCCTTGTCTGAGCTTTCGAACAGGACTTTCTCATGTATGCCCCTGTTCATTTCCACGAATTCAGCGTGCAGCACGGCGCACAGCTCCTCAAGTCTCTTCACCCGTTCTGTCTTTACTGAGTCCTGGACCTGCCCCTGCATCGTATCCGCCCTTGTCCCTTTCCTTCTTGAGTACGGGAAAATATGGATGAATGCAGGCCTGATCCGCTCCTTCAGAAAATCATATGTCTCCTGGAAAAGCCCGTCTGTCTCGCCAGGAAAACCAGCAATTACGTCAATCCCGAAAAACACTTTCGGCCCTCCCTCTTTTTCCATCTTCTGCCGAATGTAGCCGATCTTGTGTTCAAAGGATGCAGTGTCATATCTCCTTCCCATTTCTTTGAGTACAGTATCGCTGCCGGACTGCAGAGGGATATGGAAATGCGGAAGGAATTTTGTCCCTGACGCTATCCAGTCGACGGCCTCTTCAGTGAGAAGATTGGGCTCGATGGACGAAATGCGGTATCTTTCGATGCCATCCACTCCGTTGAGTGCCTTTATCAGGTCCAGAAACGACTCTCCTGTGGATTTCCCGAAATCGCCGGTGTTCACTCCTGTCAGGACAATTTCCTTTACTCCTTTGCCGGCTATCTCTTGCGCCTGTGCCACGATGTCCTTTATAGGTATGTTTCTGCTTCTACCCCTTGCATACGGTACCGTGCAGTAAGCGCAGAAATAGTCGCAGCCGTCCTGCACCTTCAGGAACGATCTTGTCCTTTCTCCGCTGGAGTATGCCGGCAGGAATGTGGACACATCAGCTCCGCACGGACCGTCATTCCCTTCAGTGTGCCTGAGTACCGAAGGTACTACGGCACCCTTTTCGTCTGCTCCGAAAACGAATCTCACGCCCGGAATCCTGCTGATTTCATCCTTCTTCATCTGGGCATAGCACCCTGTCACGATAATCTCGGCTTCTGGTGATATCCTGTGCAGTTTTCTGATTATGTTACGGCATTTTTTGTCGGAATGTTCTGTGACAGTGCATGTGTTTACCAGGTACATGTCGGCCTTTGTGTCCCATGATACGACATCGAATCCGCCGGATTCAGTAAATCCACGTTCATATGTCGAAGTCTCGGCATAGTTGAGTTTGCAGCCAAGGGTCACGAATGCTATTTTTTTCTTCATTTCTATTGCGTGTTTCATTGCCTGGGAGGTCCATTATTCTCTCGGGTATTTTAGGGTCACCCTTGACCATGCTGCAACTCCGTTTACCGGAGGCCTGTGCTTTGACACTCTGACGGAAAATCTGTGGAGCTGCGGGAAACTCACGGAAATCCTGTCGGCTATCTGTCCGGCCAGGTGCTCCAGCAGGTCGGCATGAGTGCCGTTCATCACCTCCGCTATGGCGTCGTATATCATGCTGTAGTCCATAGCGTCTTCAAGCCGGTCGCTTGCGGCTGCGGCGCCCATGTCCATTTCGGCACGGAAATCCACGGTGAAGAGATTGCCGCAGGCCTTTTCATGGCCGAGGCAGCCGTGCCGCGCCCAGAACTCCATGCCTTCAAGTTCAAGTATATCCATATTGCCAAATTCCACTTTAACGTCAGTCTGATGATTTGTTCTGATTTTATTGTCCTAATATATTTTACTATTTGATTGCCGGGATCCCGCCAAGAATTTCATTTTATGCCAGGAGCAGGAATACGCACGGACGTTTGCCTATGGTAACTCCGGTTTTTTTCCATTCCTGTACTCTCAGTGTCCTGATTAATGCGTCCGGCTCCGTAAGTCCTGCCGCCACACAGATTTTCGTGTTTTCATTGCAGCAGGACAGGATGTCTTTCAGCATTGAGTCGTTCCTGTAGGGCGTTTCTATGAATATCTGTGTCTGTCCTGTCATGCAGGATTGCTTCTCCAGGGTCTTCAGCCTGGATTTCCTTTCTTCGTTTTTTACAGGGAGGTAACCCCAGAAGGCAAAGGACTGCCCGTTTAGTCCTGATGCCATCAAAGCAAGCATCAGGGATGACGGTCCTACAAAAGGTATGACTCTGATACCGTTCTTGTGAGCCAGCTCCACAAGCTGGGCCCCCGGGTCCGCAACGGCAGGGAGGCCGGCCTCTGAGACCAGTCCAATATCGGTGCCGTTGTCGAAAAGCCTGATATACCCTTCGACTTCCTCCGGTCTTGTGTGTTCGTTGAGCTCATGGAACTCAAGTTCATCTATATGGCCTTTCAGTCCGGCCCTGGAGAGGTATCTTCTGGCTGTGCGCGTCTCTTCAACGACGAACACTTTTATTCTGCGGAGCACCTCAAGTACGGCTTCCGGAATCACTTCTTCCGGAGGGTTATCTCCTATAGGGGATGGTATGAGCAGCAGCCGCCCTTTATTTTTCGGGTTGCTTTCCATTGTCATTGCTTATTTTTAATATTACTTTCTCTTCATTCATCAGCGCTTTTTCCTCCTGCCTCTGCATCTGGTCCTTCTTTTTCCTTCCGGAGAACATCTTCTTGAAGAACTCCCTGAAACTGTTGAATTCCTGCTGATAGGTCAGTCCTATGCCGTTCCTCTGGGAATTGTCCAGATAGTTCGTGTACTGGTCGGCGGAATGGGAGAACAGGTTCAGCCTGAAAGCTCCCGGGCGGTCTATCTTTATTTCTATGTCAAGGTCTCCTACGACATCTCCGTTTGCGTTGCCTGATGAGGTATACTGTCTGTTGCCGATGTTGCCGTTGACTATCACACGGTTGTTGAACAGTTGTGTGGAGACGGCCACGTCGAAGATGTCGTTTCCCCTGTCATTCGTCTGGTAGCTGAGCCCGAGGTCCAGCGGTATGTCAAGCTTCTGGAAGATGTTGTTCAGCTGGTTGGACATTATTTCGGATACGCTTGATGTCAGGAACGAGGTGTTGTTCACTATCCCTGACTGCTCGTCAGGAAGGAAGCTGTTGGACACCAGCAGGTACAGGAACTGCTTCTGCACTTTGTCCTCCGTGCTCAATGCGCTTTCGACCCGTGCCTTTATTGTAGGGTCAAGGTCGGGAACATTGATGCTGAACTGGAGGCGCGGATTGCGTATCTTGTCGGTGATTTTTATGCCGCACTCCACTATCCTTCTCGTACTTACCGAGGATGTATCGGATATCAGGGGGCCGAGCGAGGTTTTTGTAGTGTATGTTGCATCTATGTCCAGTGTGCTTTCCATTATGTCACCGTTGAATTTCACGGAGCTTCCCTCGTTGATGGAGAAATCCCTCGCGAATCCGATGGCCACGAATTTGTAGTTCCCTCCTGAGAGTGTATAGTCGCCGTTGATGTTGAATATGTCCTTGTTAGGGTTTATGTCCAGGTCGATTGTCCCGGTCCCGTATCCTGACAGGACATTCCCGGAAGCCTTGTCTATTTCAATAAAGGCATGCAGGTCAGGGTTTGTAGCTACTGTCAGGTTGATCTCGAAGTTGCTTTTTGCCTTTTCACGTTTCTTTATCCTGGAAATCATGGCCTCATACGGGTCGAGTATCGTTTCCTCCTCTACTTTCTTGAATGTGAGCAGGTCGCTTGACCTGGAGCTTGAGGCTGAAGATACCGGGACATGCAGCTGTCCCTGTCCGGTAGTGGTGGCTTCAATTCCCATTTTGATGGAATTGACCGGGCCCGTGATCGAGATTCCTGCTGTGGCGAAAATGTTGCCGTAGAACATTTCGCTCATCTTCTCGTCAAGGTTTATGCATTCGATGCGGTCGGCATTGATATGGGTGTCAAATCTGATGTCCTTGAAATTGTCGTATGATATCTGTCCTGTTATGCCTCCTCTGTTCCCGAACCTGTCGGAGAGGGATATGCTGTCGAAGTAGATGCCCTTGCTGTCTATGTGGAAATCTCCATTGAGGGTATACGGTACATTGGTGAAAGAGACTCTCAGTGTAGCATCATCAAACCTGGCTCCGGTACTTTCCACAGACATGGAGCCGGGTTTCCCCTCAGCGGAAAAATTACCTGAGAGGCGTCCGGATGTTTCACTGAACACACTGCCCAAGTATGGGGCCATGCACGATATGTCAAATCCGTTCAGGTCGGCTGAGGCGTCAATATACTTGTCTTCAAGGCTGTAGATGCCTTGTATGACGAAATTCTCCTTTCCTCCGCATGAGTTTTTCAGCCCGGCGGAAATACGGCGCGAGACATTGTCCCATTTCCCGCTGAACTGGACTGTACCCATGTCCGTGCCGGAGATTCCGGTGGAACTGCACAGGAAATCGGAGTTCAGGTATTTGTCTTTCCCTTCCGATATGAGGAGCGCCTCTCCGGACGCCGCGCCGCTGAAGGCAGCGGACTTTCCCAGCAGAGGGTTGATTATGGATATGTCGAACCTTTCCATGTCAAGCATCAGTGTGTCCCTCCCGGACTCGGACATTCCCCCATGCAGTCTGACTGACTGCTCCCCGCTGCGGAATTCCATATTTCCAATATTTATGTCCTTTCCGCAAATATCCACATTTGACGGCATGATGTTCCATTCCCTGGCATTGAGGTAAATGCTGGATGGCAGCATGGATATTTTGCACTGGAGCCGGTCGTCCGCGTTCCTGACCAGGTCTCCAAGTATATAGAATTCCCCACGGTTTACAAGCTCTCCCTGGTTGTCGTATGTGTAGCCGGCGCCGATATGGTTGTCGTTGGCGAACAGCTTGAAACTGTTGTTCTTGAGGGACAGGGTGGCGACATTGATTGTTTCACTGCGCATCTCTCCGCTCAGTCCGGTACTGTCGTTCCGGAAGTCAAATGTGAAGTCTTTCATGAACTGTTCCCCTATGGCCAGCCGCTGGGACTGTACCTTGCCGTCCATTGTCCCGGTTTTCCCGACATGGAGATTCAGCGTGGTGTTCTCTGCTATATACAGGCCGGGTGACAGGAAGGCGAGCAGGTCCATTGTGTCATACAGACTGACGGAAAGATTGTACCTGTTACCGTTCCAGACATATGAAGAGTCTTTGTAAATGGCTGGAAGCTGTCTTTTGAGTGTCAAGTCCTTTGCGTCCTGTATGAAAGTCGAGAACGGCCCGGTGCCGATGAATGTGCCTTCCGCGAAGTCCGAGTCCAGCCTGACACGGAAGAGCGTGTCGCTTGAGTGTGACGAGACGGAGATGTCTCCGATGTCATATTTGCCGTTTTCGTTTTCAAGGCTCACTCCGCTCACTTTAATGCTGCCCAGGAGGTCGTTGCCTTTGACCCTGGTGAATTTGGCGCTTGTCTGAAGGCTCACCCTTGACAAGCCCCGCTTGTCGATATTGATGGCGTTGAGATCGGCATAGCCTATATTGGCATAGAAATTATACAGGGCGTTCTGTGTCTTGCTTGAAAAGGAGAACAGCCCCTGGAAGAGGAAGTTGAGGCTGGGGTCGCTGCAGATGATCTTCCCGTTGAAAGCTTTTTTTTCTATTGTCCCGGCTGCTGCTATTCCGCTGTAGTCATATCTGTTGAGGTTCAGTCTCGTTATGGACAGGGAGTCTATGTCGAGCTTCGGTCCTTCATCCCCGAACGATGCCGACAGCCTTGAGTCCATGTCGCATTCATGTACGATGTCCGTACCTATGGCCTTGCCTATGTCCAGGCCCCTGGTCCTTATGGTGCCTTCTATCTTTGTATCGTTCCCGTTTCCGGCCAGTCCTGTTATCCTTACCATTGGCACGACGGTGCCTATGCCGGACCGGAGGACCCCTCCCACATCAAGGCCGTCCATGTTTCCCCGGATCTTGCCTCTGAATGTGAAATCATAGCCACTGGCATATCTGGATATTGCAGGTGCCTTTTCTCCGGAAAGGACGGAAAGCAGCTTCTCTATGGAGAGGGTAGAGAATACCAGGCTGTCTATGTGCAGGTCAGTAGCGATGTGCCCAAATTCTGGAAGCCCTTTTATATCTCCTTTTATGCTCAGGTATGTACCGTGCATGTTGCTGGCAGCCTCAAGTTCATTTATCCGGAGATTGTCCACCGTTCCTGCTATCCTTGCCCTGGGGATTTCTATGCTGACAGGAGCGTCCTCAAGTGACGGGACGAAGTATGAGAGCGTCTTCATGCCTATCCTGCTTTTGTCAAGCGAGGCTTCAAGCGTGACTTTGCTGATGAAGTTCTTAAAGTCTCTGGCATCCGTGTATGACATGCTGAATTCGGGGATACTGATTCCGGACCACCGGTCGGAAATGGAGAGATCCGTGATCTGCGCTTTCCCGTGGCCTACTTCAGCGCTTCCAGAAACCGATTCGCAGACATAGCCGCTTTTTTCTGTAAATGAAAGCCGGTCCAGGGTTCCTTTCATAATCTTGTCAGAAAGCCTCAGATTTCTGGCTTCAATATTTATGTCGTTGACTTCCAGGTTGCTCCAGTCTATGCAGTCCTTCTGGGGCATGTGGATGCCTTTCCTGGAATTCCAGAGACGGAACTTCATCCCGTTTACCATGGCTCTCCTTATGTCGAATACGTTTCCCTGGCTGTCTTTCTTGATCCTGTCTTTCCTGATGCCGAACATCCTCTCCAGGTTGGTCTGCCTGTCTTCTATGACCAGATTCATTTCGGCACCCCGCACATATGCCCTGGCTATATGGAGACCTTCCTTCTCCTTCAGCCCTTTCAGCGAGAACCGTGCAATCACGTATTCTGCCTTAAACAGCGTATCCTGGGCAGCAGAGTCGGACGGGTTTTTGTCAATGACTTCTATATCCTTGAGGATTATTGTGTTGAATGGTCTGAAATGGATTTTGCCGAAATTGATCTTTGAATCGGCCTCATGTGTGATTTTATCTATGAGCTTGCGTGAAAGGTATGTCTGTACCTGCGGAGTCTGTATGGCAAGCACCCCCGCAATGATGACGGATACTATAGCGACGACCGTCAGCCACAATATTTTCAGTGTCTTCTTGATACCTTCCTGTTTTTGTGAAAATTACAAAATTACGCATTTTATCCGATATTTTAGTATTTTTGTCCGCTGAAAGATTACTTCTCCGGGCAAGCCGGGCTGTTAAATAATACATCAAGCAATGGATATCATATTAGGTATAGAGTCTTCCTGCGACGATACGTCTGCAGCGGTGATCATGGACGGGTATCTCCTGTCCAATGTCCTGGCGAGCCAGGATGTCCACAGGGCTTACGGCGGGGTGATCCCGGAGCTTGCGTCCAGGGCCCACCAGCTGAATATAGTTCCTGTAGTGAGCGAGGCCATTTCCCGGGCAGGAATAAGTGCGTCCGATATTACGGCAATCGCTTTCACCCGCGGACCGGGCCTGCTCGGCTCCCTGCTCGTAGGGACCTCATTCGCCAAAGGGCTTTCAATTGCGCTGGACAGGCCGCTTATCGAGGTGAACCACCTTCAGGGCCATGTACTAGCCAACTTCATAAGGCAGTATGACAAGGATACCCCGGTGCCGGAGTTCCCTTACCTGTGTCTCCTGGTGTCGGGGGGCAATTCCCAGATAGTCAAGGTGAATAGCCCTCTGGATTTCGAGATTCTCGGACAGACCATAGATGATGCCGTAGGGGAGGCTTTCGACAAATGCTCAAAGATGATGGGGCTGGGTTATCCGGGCGGACCTGTGGTAGACAGGCTGGCAAAACTCGGGGACCCCGATAAGTTCCATTTTGCCAGGCCGCATGTACCGGGGCTCGACTACAGCTTCAGCGGGGTGAAAACCTCATTGCTTTATTTTGTCCGTGACCGGCTGGCGGCTGACCCGGATTTCATGGAGAAGAACAAGGAGGACATCTGTGCTTCTTTCCAGAGGACGCTCATTGAGATACTTATGGACAAGCTGATAAAGGCTGCAAGGCAGACAGGTATCAGGCAGATCACCATAGGAGGGGGAGTGTCTGCCAACAGCGGGCTGCGCACTGCTGTGACCGAGGAAGGCAGAAAACGTGGCTGGACAACTTATCTGCCTGAATTCAAGTTCACTACGGATAATGCCGCAATGATAGCCATTGCCGGTTATTTCCATTATCTGAACGGGGAGAGGACTGGTCTTGATGTCGCACCTGTCTCCCGTATTGCCGATTTCCGCAGTTAATGAAACATCTTATCCATGGGCGCCATACGGGATGCCTTGTGAAGATGCCGATCTGAATACCATCATGAAAGAAGTAGAAATTTCCTGCCCTGTTTGTACAGTACCTTCCGGTGAACAGATTGTCGCCGCCGCGGCCCGGGCCCTCGGAGTCGCGCCGAAAGCTGTGGCGCATTGCAGGATTGTGAGAAGGTCCGTTGATGCGCGCGGGGACATACTGTACAGATACAGGGTAGAGGCATACAGGGAAGGAGAGCCGTATGCGGAATACAGAGTGCCTGATTATCACGATGTCTCCAATGCCAGGCCGGTGATTGTCATAGGAGCTGGGCCGGCCGGCATGTTCGCTGCCCTGCACCTTATTATGAGGGGGCTGAAGCCAGTCATCCTGGAGCGAGGGAAGGATGTTCATAAAAGGAAGTTCGACATGGCCAGGCTCTCGAAAGAGGGCATTGTTAATCCGGATTCAAACTACTGTTTCGGGGAAGGCGGGGCGGGGACGTTTTCTGACGGGAAGCTTTATACGCGCTCGTCCAAGCGTGGAGATGTCCGTGAAGTACTTCATCAGCTGGTGGCATTCGGGGCGGATCCTTCAATCCTGATTGACGCCCATCCCCATATAGGGAGCGACCGGCTGCCTGCCATAGTGGAGAATATACGCAAATGCATAATAGGACATGGCGGCGAATACCATTTCGGCACCAGGGTAACGGATTTGGAGAAACGCCCGGACGGCTCGCTCACAGTTACGGCGGAGTGCTGTTCTGATGACGGCCCGGCAGCCATTGCGGAATTCGAGGCGGAAAATGTAATTCTTGCTTCCGGACATTCCGCCAGGGACATATATGACATGTTCGACAGGAAAGGCTGGGAGATCCAGGCCAAGGGATTCGCGCTTGGCGTCCGTGTGGAGCACCCGCAGTCCCTTATAAACAGGATACAGTACCATGGCAGATACCAGCCTTTCATGCCCGCGGCAGAATACTCGTTCGTGACCCAGGTGGAGGGCAGGGGTGTATTTTCGTTCTGCATGTGCCCTGGCGGAATTCTTGTCCCTTCGTCCACCGCTCCCGGAGAAGTTGTCCTGAATGGCATGTCCAATTCAGCGAGAAATTCCCGCTGGGCAAATTCCGGGGTAGTTGTTTCCATCGAGCCTGGGGACTGTCCCGGATACTCGAAGTACGGGGCGCTTTCCCTGCTCCGCTTCCAGAAAGATGTGGAGCAGGCCATGTACCGTTTTTCAGGCTCGCTGAAAGCTCCGGCACAGAGAATGATGGATTTCTGCCGCGGGACTGTTTCTTCAGGACTTCCGGACACATCCTATCATCCGGGCACGGTCCCGGCCCCGTTGCATGAGCTCCTTCCGAGGCATGTGGCGCTGAGGCTCAAATATGCCTTCCCGGAAATAGGCAACAGGAAAATGAAAGGGTATTATACAAATGAAGCCCTGCTTCTCGGCGTGGAGTCCAGGACATCTTCTCCGGTAAGGATTCCCCGTGACCCAGAGACCTTCGAGCATGTCAGCATAAAGGGCCTGTACCCGTGCGGAGAGGGTGCCGGTTATTCCGGAGGCATCGTTTCATCCGCACTTGACGGCATCAACTGCGCGGATAGGATAAAAAGATAATTTTTGTAATCATGAAAAAATGATTACCTTTGCATCGGGTAAGTCATACACGACCAGCTCCCTCTGAATTCCCCCAGGGCCGGAAGGCAGCAAGGGTAGGAGGTTGTAGCGGTGCGATGTATTCAGCTTACCCTTTTTTCTTGTCAAAATTCCAGAAAAGGTCATCTTCTGAAATCCTGCCGTTGCGGATCCGGTACCGTCATTTCAGTGAATCGAAAATGAACGGCAGAATATCGTCAACCTTGTAGAATTTCCATATCTTTTCGGCTCCTACAAGGATTATCTCCATTGGTTTGCCGCTTTTGGTCTGGTATTCAGCCATGACCTGCCTGCAGGCTCCGCACGGGGTCGCCGGAGATGCGCACAGCCGCCCGTTCTGGTTTGCCGCAATTGCGATGGCCTCCATATCGGATCCGGGGTATGCTGCTCCTGCGTGGAACATTGCAGTCCTTTCGGCGCACAGCCCGGACGGGTAGGCGATGTTCTCCTGGTTGGCCCCTGTCTCTATTTCTCCGGTTGAAAGTCGCACTGCGGCCCCCACATTGAAATGTGAATATGGAGTATAAGCTCCGGAAGCCGCTTTCAGGGCAGCCTCGGCGAGAGCCTTGTCCCGAGGAGAAAGCTCATCGAGGCTGTCATACTCGGAGTATCTGATCTTCAGTTCAAGTGACTTCATTTGTCAGCCGTTTTTTGTCATTTTATCCCTGGCCCGCTCCCGCTCTCGGGAATATTCCTATCTTTGCAACTTGGAAATCAGGCCGTATCAAAGCAAATATAATTAATTTACTGTGAATCCGGTGAATTTAATCCATATTAATGCCGAGGCAGGGCCGCTGAATTGTAGAATCTTGTTATTATGAAAGTTTGCATTGGCCTTTCCGGCGGAGTCGACTCGAGTGTGGCTGCCTATCTCCTGAAAAAGGCCGGATACGACGTCTTCGCCCTTTTCATGCAGAACTGGCATGACACCACAGGTACTCTCCACGGCGACTGCGAGTGGGAGGAAGACCGTTTCGTGGCGGAGATGGTAGCCCGCAAGATAGGCATTCCTTTCTATTTCGTCGATTTGAGTGCGGAATACCGGAAACGGGTTGTCGACTATATGTTCGACGAGTATTCCAAAGGCCGTACACCCAACCCTGACGTGTTGTGCAACAGGGAGATAAAGTTTGACGCCTTCATGAAGTGCGCCATGAAACTTGGGGCCGACTATGTGGCCACAGGTCACTACTGCCGCAAGGACGTGATTACCGGGACGGACGGGAAGCCTGTGTACAGGATTTTCGCTGGAAGCGACCCCAACAAGGACCAGAGCTATTTCCTATGTCAGCTCACACAGGAGCAGCTCTCCAGGGCGATGTTCCCGGTAGGTGATCTTGACAAGCCGGAGGTCCGCCGTATAGCCAGGGATGCTGACCTCCCGTCCGCTGACAAGAAGGATTCGCAGGGTATATGCTTTGTCGGAAAAGTCGACCTGCCATCTTTCCTCCAGCAGAAGCTCATGCCGAAGGAGGGAAATGTCGTGGAGGTCTATGATGCTTATTTTCAGGATAATGCACACTACTCTCTTGTCCATGACATCCTCCTGTCCCTTAGGACGGACGGCGGGTCCTCTGGTGACATCAAGATGGTGACCGACTATATATCCGAGACTAAATCACTGAAAGTCAATGATCCCGCACATGAATACAATGCGGCCGGAGACCCGGCCAATGAGGGCGGCTGTTCAGCCCCTTCTCCTTTTTCGGAAGACAGGATCATGGCTCTTTCAGACGATAGCCTCACGGCATTGTCCACCCCTGTCAGGTATGATATAAAATTCGAGACCGAGACCTACCGCAGCGGGAAAAGGCATGTCAAAAAGACACGTTACAGGGATAATCCCTACGGGAAGATTGTCGGCAGGCATGATGGAGCGCAGTTCTACACCATCGGCCAGCGGAAGGGCCTGAATATCGGGGGACATAAGGATTCAGTGTTTGTAATAGATACTGATATTGAGAACAATATAATATACGTGGGCGAGGGACATGCCCACAGGGGACTTTCCCGCAGTTGCCTCCGTGTCGCGCCTGGGGATATCCACTGGATCAGGGAGGACATTCCGATGAAGGATGGGGAGATACGCCGCTACCGTGTGCGCATACGTTACCGCCAGCCCCTGCAGGATGCTACCCTTGTCATGCGCCCGAACGGACTGTACATACTGTTCGACACACCACAGCGCGGGATTACTCCCGGGCAGTTTGCGGCCTGGTATGACAGGGACGAGATGATCGGATCGGGTGTCATCAGCCGTTAGTCCGCTAAAAACAGCCCTATTTGAGTAGCTTTGCGAATATATTGAATGTCAATGATATATTTAGTGAATATCCTGATATTTCAGGATGGAGTCCGGAATATGTGGCATACATCCTGAGCTGCAGCAGGTTTTCCGAATAGCTCCCGTTGTTGCGTCCTGCTCCGTACAGGATTGCGCGCCGCCGTATTTTCCATGCGAAATTCACTCCGGCCGCTGCTTTAAATCCTGTTATCTCCTTTTCCCCGCTGTCATCTTTGTCTGTATTATGAAGTGTATTCACTCCCGCGCTTACAAAAGGGCCGAGTCTCCATCTGCTGCTGTCGATAAATGGATACGTGTATGTGGCGGACAGTCCTATAGCCGAGTATCCCGTTCCTTTGTCCCACGTGTGCGATAATGTGGAGAAAGGTTGTTTTATGCTTCCCCCACCGATGATTGCTTCGATACCGAATATGGATTTCCTGTATGCGAATTCTGCTCCGGCGATCATATATGCGGCAGGAGTCAATGACGATGCGGGTGTGCCGAAGAACACTTCTGTTTGCGCTCCTATATAATATCCTATCCCGAAATCCTTGCACACGAATCCTGGTATGGTGTCATTGTCAGGAATCCTTTCGAGCTCTGCCCTGATTTTCTGTTCGTATATGGATGTCTGCACTGTGTTCTTGCCGCCGGTTGACTTATACCGGTATTCTTCTATGGTCTTGTCGCATGCCTTGTCATAGAAATACAGAAGTTCGTCATACAGGCCGGGGGACGAGTCAAGCTCCTTCTGGAATTTCCTGCGGTACAGCTCGGCAAGGTCGAATATGACCTGCTGATACCTGAGGTTGGCGTCAGTCATGCAGTCTGTACGTACCCATGACAGTGTCTTGTCCATGTAGAGCTCTGATATGTTCCTTTGTATTACGAGGTTTCCGTATTTTTCCCTGGACGGGACAGTTTTCCATGTGTAGTATATCGTGGTGGCGACAGTGTCCGGATGGAAATCTTCTTTCAAAAAGTCATCCCATGTCAGTCTGCCGTCTTTCCATGGCCTTATGCTTGACCTGAAATCCTGTGCATGCAATACGGATGGGCAGCAGGAAAGCATTGCCAGTGCCGCTGCGATACAAGTGGCTGTGTTCCGTATAGATCTGGTTCCTTTCATATGGTATATATTTCTGGTTAGTGTATCCGGTCCTGTGTCCGGGGCCTCATATAAGTGATATGGCTGCAGACCTGCCTGCAAGCATCCCTGTCGAGAAAGCTATCTGGAGGTTGTAGCCTCCGGTGTCACCGTCCAGGTCAAGAATTTCCCCTGCGAAGTAAAGCCCTTTATGAAGTTTCGACTCCATGGTTTTCGCGGTCAGGTCAACAGAAGATACTCCTCCTGCCGTGATGACACATCTTTCATATCCTACAAAGCCTCCGATGTCGAATTTCCATGATTTCAGGGCTCTGGATAAACTTTTGTGGTCCACTGAAGGATTGCATTTCAGAAACCCCTGGACAAGTGATACGGGCATGAGCTTGCAGAGCAGGACCCTGAACCTGTCCTTGTAGGGCTTTCCGGTACTGCGTCTGTCCTCGGAAATCTCTTTCCACAGTTTTGCAATCCTGGCCTCAAGTGTGTCTTTCCCTATGGCGGGCTTCAAGTCTATGCTTATGGCGGGCTTCGAGCCGTTTATGATTGCATTGACACATTTTCTGCTGACCTTGAAGCCGACCGGACCTTCAATTCCTCCGTCCGTGAAATCAATGTCCCCGAACTCCTCCTGTACCGGATTTCCGTCTATCCAGAGAATCAGGCTGATGTTCTTCAGTGAATTGCCGTTCAGAAGGCTGCCTGTCTCGGACATCGGGATGCTCCTGTCTATATGTCCCGGAAGGGGGTCCGGGCTGTCCTTCATGGAGGATCCCTGCGGAATCGATTTGTAGTTCTTCGGGACAATGGCCGTAAGCGACGGGAAGCACCTTGAGACCTTGTGCCCCGTTTCTGCCGCCCATCTGTATCCGTCTCCTGTCGATCCGGTTGTGGGATATGACAGCCCTCCGGTCGCGACAATCAGCCTGCGGCAAGTGAAAATGGCTCCGGAAGTGCAGCGCAACATGAAATACTGCCCGTATTCGTCATCATTGCGGATTGAGACGTGCTGCACCTCATGACCGGTCAGAAGGCATGCTCCCGCATCCTTTACGGAACGGCTGAGTGCATCTACCACATCTGATGCCCTGTATGAGCATGGGAAGACCCTGTCGCCTCTTTCCACTGTGCTGTCAAGCCCTTCTCCCCTGAGCCATTCCACAGTCTTTTCAGGTGGCAGGGTGAAGAATGCAGGTTTCAGCAGAGTGCTTTTCGGATGTATGTGGGCCGAGAAGTCATTCCAGTCTTTCATGTTGGTGAAGTTGCATCTGCCTTTTCCCGTTATCATTATCTTCCTCCCGGGGCGGGGCATCTTTTCTAGCACGGTCACGCCGCCATGTCTTCCTGCTTCAGCGAGTACTTCGGCTGCACCTGCCGCTGCCGCCATGCCTGCCGCCCCTCCTCCTATTATTATAATGTCGTCCATTGGATCCTGGAATTATAAAGAACTTTTGTCAAAATTTAAAACAGGTTCTTAAAGGATGTTTGAAAATTTTTTCTAACTTTGCAGTCCCTTTCGGAACAGATATCCGGTTAAGGAGTTTGCAAGCCACTTTAGCTCAGTCGGTAGAGCAACGCATTCGTAACGCGTAGGTCGTGGGTTCGAATCCCATGAGTGGCTCAACCATCAGAAAATAATGTTGAAGCAGAAGAGGCCTTCCCCACGGAATGTGCCTCTTATTTCATTTCTGTACATAGAGGTTCCCGTCCTGTTTGCATCCGACTGTGCCTCTCTGCCAGCAAGGACTGCAGGTTCGGCAAGCTCTATTGCTATCATGTCTCCGATCCGTAACGATACAAAAGACGAGGCTTCTGATATTGCGCTTTCTATCATGCCGGTATCCGTTTTTCCGGATCTGAAGATTTCTTTACCGTCCTTATACAGTATGAAAGGCTCCTGAGCATTTTCGAAGGCTGTCCTTGCGGACATTGCCGACGGCAGGACAGATGTGTGGTCGAGGCATGATGCCGAAGCAATGGAAAGGGAAGAGCCGTCCATAAGGTCACCGGCATACAGGAGAAGCCCGTAACCTGCGGATTCATAGTATCTTTCTGCGAATTTCCTTCCTACACATTTCCCGGCCTTGCATATCCTTGCGAACAGTACGGGCGTATACAGGAAACTGTTTACAGAATCGGGAGAGAAAAGATCCTTGTCTTCCCTCTCCCATGTAGTGTCAGGCCGGCAGTAGCATCTGCCGCTGGCAGTCATCACTATGATATTCATACGAAATGTATATGAAAAACTCCGTCAGAACAGTTTACCCGTGAACTTTTCTTTAAGCTGGCTTATTGATGCATCGAACCTTTCACCTGTCAGGGGCTCTTTTTTTGCTGCAATGGCTGCTTCCCGTTTTTCCTTTTCGAACCGCTGCCTGAGCAGGGAGAACTGCCTTTTGGTGTCGAGGGTGAATTCCCCGTTGTCAATCCAGCTGAAATAAGACGGCTCGTTTAAGTATACTTCTTTGGCTGTCTTCCCCTTGTGTTTTCCGAAATTGATGACCGCCTCCTTGTTTTCATTATAGGTCAGCCTGCCGGCATAGTCCACGCTTTTCTGCCTTTCGGAGAAATTTGAAAGAAAGTCAACGTTGTTCTTGAGTGTCTCAGGGTATCTGTCAAGCTGTGATTTAAGTACCTCGTATGTTGCAATGGTATCCGCTTCGGCTGCATGTGCGTTCTCCAGCTCATGTCCGCAGTAGAACCTGTAGGCGGCCTTAAGGTTGCGTGGTTCCATTACATGGTAAATGTTCTGGACATCCACCATCTTCTTTTCATGGAGGTTGACATTTATCTCTTTCCCCATGTAGCGCCTGACCCTTTCCAGCTCTTCCGCCAGCATCGGCAGATCGAATTTTGTGGAGTTGAAGCCTGCGAGGTCGCTGTCTTCCAGCCAGCCGACCACTTCATCGGCTATCTCGGAAAACCGCGGGCAGTCTTTCAGATCTTCATCATTTATGCCGTGTACGGCCTGTGCACTCGGGGATATCTTCTTCTGGCACCCTCCGGCATAGTCCCATGGCCTTACCCTCCATGTCTTTATCCTTTCTTCGGCACCTGGAAGCACTTTGACGAAACTCAGCTCGATAATGGCGTCGGAAGCTATGTTAAGGCCTGTACTCTCTATGTCAAAAAACAGTATGGGCCTCTGGAGATTCAATTCCATAATGTCTTTTCTTATGATATCATTATAGGCATTAGGATACCGCAGATCTTCTCGCTTTCGGCTTCCTCCTCCGACGGTACGACAAGCGCTGCCCTTCTGCTGTCGGCGAATTTCATGACAATCTCGTTACAGGTCATGTTGCTCAGGATCTCTGTCACGAAGGTGGATTTGAATCCTATCGTAAGGTCGTCTCCGTCATACTGGCACGGGACTTTTTCGTACGCTGCAATGGAGAATCCCAGGTCCTGGGCAGAGAGTTCCAGCGAGTTATGGGTCATATCGAACTTGATGAGGTTCGATGCCTTGTTGGTGCATACTGATACACGTCTTACAGTGTTGAGGAACTGTATACGGTCTATTCTGAGTATATTGGAGTTGTTCTGAGGTATCACGTCGCGGTATTTCGGGTATTTCCCTATGACGAGCCTGCAGACAACCATTGTCTTGTCGAACTTGAATACGGCATTCTTGCTGTCAAATGATATTTCGACATCCTCCACGTCTTTTCCTATGATTGACCTGAGGACTGCCGCAGGCTTTTTGTGGAGGATGAAGGATGCCTTCTCGGAAGCTTTCACATCCTTTGTCGTATAGCAGATAAGCTTGTGGGAATCGGATGCCACCAATGTGGTGGATTCTATATCGATGTCGAAAAGGATGCCGTTCATCGCAGGCCGGATTTCGTCATCAGCCGTTGCATATATGGTGCCTGCAATGCCGTCTACAAGGCTCTGGGCTGGGAATGTAAGCGTGACGGCAGTTTCGTCCGTGGTGGTGATGGACGGATAGTCCGCCGCAGGGAAATAAGGCAGGGTGGAAGTTCCGCTGGCCCACCTGCATTCGAAGGAACTGTCTCCTGTGGTGATGATTGACAGCGGCTGGTCAGGCAGTTCCTTCAGGAGGTCTGTTATATGTCTTGCAGGCACAGCAATCTGCCCGTTTTCTTCCGAACTTTCGACCTCTACCTGGGTCCTGAGTGTAAGTTCTGTGTCAGATGCCGTGATTTCCAGTCTTGTGCCGTCCAGGACAAAAAGGTAGTTCTCGAGAATCGGCTGTGAGGACTTGGCCGGGATGGCCTTGGAGACTGCGAGTATTCCTTTGAGCAGTTCTGCGCTTGAAACTATGAATTTCATATTGAGTGTTTTTTCTTCCTTTCTTTAAAAAGTTCCAATCACAAATGTATAAAAGTTTTTTGAGATGTTTGGCATATAATTTGACTTTTTCCGCCCGGTCTTGAACTTATGACCGGTTTGGATATATTAAAAATGAAAGATATGAAAAAAGGTATTATTGTAGTGCTGCTGTCAGCACTGGTGGGCGGACTTACCGCTTATGCTGTGGTAAGGGCTTCTGACGTGGAATCCAGCCAGGTATTGGTCTCCCCGGATGGGGCTGCTTACAGGACTGTCAATCTGGCACAGACGGACTATCCTGATTTTACCTACGCAGCCGAGTCTGCCGTGGACGCTGTGGTATATGTCAAAGTGACGGCCGTGGATGTCAGAAGATCTGCGCCGAGCTCCATTTTCGACTTCTTCTTCGGGTATGAGGGAACTCCGGAGGCACGGGAGCGCGTAGGAAGCGGCTCAGGTGTAATCATAAGGCCGGACGGGTATATCGTCACAAACAACCATGTGGTCGACGGTGCTTCCAAAATAGAAGTTACACTTAATAACAACAAGACATTCGAGGCAACTCTTATCGGAACTGACCCGGCAACTGATGTCGCCCTTATAAAGATTGAAGCACAAGGCCTTCCTGTCGTGCCGTTCGGGGATTCGGACAACCTGCGTCTAGGAGAGTGGGTGCTGGCTATAGGTAGCCCTTATGACCTCAGATCGACCATCACTGCCGGAATCGTGAGCGCGAAAGGCCGTTCGATGCCTAATTATAAGGAGGAATTCAAGATCGAGTCCTTTATCCAGACCGATGCGGCCGTAAATCCTGGGAACAGTGGCGGCGCCCTTGTCAACAAAGCCGGAGAACTGGTCGGTGTCAATACCGCAATCATTTCTCAAACAGGGTCTTATACCGGGTATTCTTTTGCAATCCCTTCCAATATTGTCAAGAAGATATGTTCAGACCTCATCGATTACGGAAGTGTAAAGCGTGCCCTTCTCGGTGTTACGATGACCCCGGTTACGGATGAAATCGCCAAAGAGATGAAACTTTCTTCAGTGCAGGGCGTATATATAAGAGAGGTTTTGAAAGGGAGCGCTGCCGATGAAGCGGGAATCAGGGAAGGAGATGTGCTTGTGGCCATAGATTCCATGAAAGTCATAAACGCTTCGGACGTGCAGGCCAAGGTGAACAATTTCTACCCTGGTGACAAGGCTCTTATGACCGTAGTCAGGGACGGAAAGGAAAAGACTGTCGAGGTTACCTTCAAGGGTACGGCCGCAGAGAACGGTACAGTTGATGAGGAAGGAGGGGTCGCATTCTATGGCGCACGCCTGAAGGAGGCACCTCAGGAAGACCTTGACAGGCTTGGGATCAAGCATGGCGTGGAGATAGTCTCTGTCGGTCCGGGCAAGATAATGGACGCTGGAGTATCCGACGGTTTCATAATACTCTATGTCAATGACCAGCCGGTAAGCAAGCCTCAGGATGTACTGGATATTGTGAAGAAGCAGAAGAGATCCGTGTTTATCGAAGGTGTGACATCCTACGGCAAGCCATCCTATTTCGGCTTCGGCATATAGGAGATTAATTTAGATATGAGACAGCTTAAGATTACAAAATCGATTACTAACCGTGAAAGTGCTTCACTGGACAAGTACCTGCAGGAGATAGGAAGGGAGGAGCTTATTACAGTAGAGGAGGAGGTTGAGCTTGCACAGAGGATCAGGAAGGGTGACCAGAAGGCACTTGAAAAACTTACAAGGGCAAACCTGAGGTTTGTTGTGTCTGTTGCGAAGCAGTACCAGAACCAGGGACTGAGCCTCCCGGACCTTATCAACGAGGGCAACCTCGGGCTGATCAAGGCGGCGGAGAAATTTGACGAGACCAGGGGATTCAAATTCATATCATATGCGGTATGGTGGATCAGGCAGTCTATCCTTCAGGCTCTTGCGGAGCAGTCGAGGATTGTAAGGCTTCCTCTGAACCAGGTCGGTTCCCTCAACAAGATAAACAAGGCCCTTTCGCGGTTCGAGCAGGAGCATGAGCGCATGCCTTCAACGGAAGAGCTGTCTGAAATGATAGATGTCCCCAAGGACAAGATCGCCGATACGTTGAGGGTGTCAGGCAGGCATGTTTCTGTAGACGCCCCATTCGTTGAAGGCGAGGACAACAGTCTGCTGGATGTCCTTGTGAACAATGATTCTCCCAACGCCGACAAGGGTCTTGTAAACGAGTCTCTCAACAGGGAAATCGAGAGGGCGCTCTCGACACTTGCCACCAGGGAGAGGGAGATAGTCAAGTCATTCTTCGGGATAGGATGCCAGGAGATGACGCTTGAGGAGATAGGGGAAAGGTTCGGACTGACGAGAGAAAGGGTGCGCCAGATCAAGGAGAAGGCGATCCGCAAGCTCAGAAGCAACTCCAGGAGCAAACTTCTCAAGAGTTATCTGGGATAAATTGATGGAAGTGACCCGGAAACGCGGTGGAGGCTGTGTTTCCGAGTCACTTCATTTATGTCGTGCAGTATCACCAAGAAAAATAAAGAAATGAATATCAATCCGGAAAAGTTTGTCGCACAGAAGGCGGCTGAGTCGGTAAAATCCCTTTACGGAGCGGACATTGACCAGTCAGGATTCCAGGTGCAGGTGACCAGAAAGGAGTTCGAAGGGGATTATACACTTGTGGTTTTCCCCCTTCTGAGGGTCTCGAAGTCCACTCCTGAAGCAACTGGTGAGGCGATAGGCGGATATATGAAAGAGCATTTTGCCGAAGTGGCATCATATAATGTTGTCAAGGGCTTCTTGAACATATCGTTCTCGACTGAGTTCTGGAACAGGCTGTTCGCCGGAATAGCTGCGACGGAGGATTTTGGGCAGCATGCTCCTACAGGCAGGACTGTGATGGTGGAGTTCTCATCTCCGAATACCAACAAGCCGTTGCACCTCGGGCATATCAGGAACAACCTGCTTGGCTGGTCCGTGTCGAAACTCCTTGAGGCCAACGGGCATAGGGTCTTGAAGGTGAATCTGGTCAATGACAGAGGAATCCACATCTGCAAATCAATGCTCGCATGGCTCAAGACAGGCAATGGGGAGACTCCGGAATCCTCTGGCAAGAAAGGGGACCATCTGGTAGGCGACTATTATGTGGCATTCAATAACATATACAGGGAAGAGGTGGAGAGGCTTGTGTCGGAAGGAATGTCGAAAGAAGAAGCCGAGAAGTGCGCACCGTCCCTGAAGGAGGCCCAGGACATGCTCCGCAGATGGGAACAGGGGGACAAGGAGACAGTGGACCTCTGGAAGAAGATGAACGGCTGGGTGTATGCCGGATTTGAAAAGACTTACAGTGACCTTGGCATATCGTTCGACAGGACATATTACGAGTCTCAGACATATCTTTTCGGCAAAGCCCTTGTGCAGAAAGGTCTGGACATGGGTATATTCGAGAAGGAGGCTGACGGTTCTGTATGGTGCGACCTTACGGCTGACGGCCTGGACAGGAAACTACTGCTGAGAGGCGACGGCACTTCGGTATATATGACGCAGGATCTCGGTACGGCTGAGCAGAGGTTTTCGGAATACAGGCTTGATGAGCATGTATATGTGGTGGGGAATGAACAGAATTACCATTTCCAGGTGCTTAAACTGATACTCAAGAAACTCGGGTTTGACTGGGCTGACAATATATACCACCTTTCATACGGTATGGTGGAGCTTCCCGAAGGCAAGATGAAGTCCCGCGAAGGCACTGTGGTAGACGCCGATGACCTTATAGAGAAAATGTATGCCACTGCCAGGGAAACCTCTCTGGAGCTCGGAAAGCTCAGTGACATGAGCGTGGAGGAGCAGGAGAGGCTTTTCCGCATGATCGGACTTGGCGCCCTGAAATATTTCATCATCAAGGTGGACCCGAAGAAGACCATGCTGTTCGACCCGAAGGAATCGATTGATTTCAATGGCAATACAGGACCATTTATACAGTATACCCACGCTAGGATAAAGTCGATACTGAGGAAAGCAGATGCGGCTGGTGTCCCGTATGGGGCAGATGTGCTGGATCCGGACGCGCGGCTGTCTGCAAAAGAGATTCGGATTATCAAGATTCTGGACCAGTTCCCGGGAAAGGTGTCGGAGGCAGGTGCTGCATATTCTCCGGCTGTCATTGCAAATTATGCTTATGACCTTGCAAAGGAGTTCAACCAGTATTATCATGACACCCCTGTCCTCAAGGAAGAGAATGCTGGACTGCTTAGATACCGCCTTACGCTTGTGGATAAGGTCGCACAGGTGCTTGTGAAAGCCATGTCGATACTCGGGATTGAACTTCCAGATAGGATGTAGGCTGATTTTTTTCGAAAAATGCATACTTGATTCAGAAAAATGTTCTATACTTGCACCCGGATTTCAGAAAACGATTTTTCAGGTATATAGAAAGAAGAACGATAATATGGACAGCAAGTCAACAATTCAGAAGAAGAGAGCTGTAGTAAGCTTTGAGAACATGTCGGAAGAGCTTGCCGCTGCGTTTGCCGAGAAGTATCCCAAGGGGTTCAGCGACTATTTCCCGGACCTGCAGAAGTATGACAAGCCGGACGGGACGAGTTTCTATGCCGTTACGCTTGAAATTCCGGATGCAATCTATCTCGTGAAGATCAAAGTGAAGACGGATGATGCGGATGACATAGAAAGATGGCTTGACGGTGATGACGATGATGAAGAGGGCGCAGGAGACAGTAGTGAAGGGGAGGATCTTCCTGATGACAATATAGCGCAGTATGCGACGGGAGATGATGACCCTGCTGATTCTGATTAAAGGAAATAAAGACATAGGAAAATGATATGATGATGCCGGACTGGATGATACCAGTCCGGCATATTTTCTTTTATCCGGCATGACATCACATAAAAAAAGAAAAAAAAGATAAAGAAAGAGAAAAATCTGCATTACATTTTCCCGGGAATGATACAAGGCATGATATATTTGTGCCCGGTAAAACTGGAAGAGATGGATAGACTTTCATTGAATATCTCGTGCTGCCTGTTGTGGATACTGGCAATCCTGCCTTTGTCCGGCTGTGCAAGGATTATGGGAAGTGCCGGAGGCGGGTCCGGACAGATGGCCTCTGTGAATTTTAGCTTTGGTGTAAGGCATAATGATTCTGTATGGCTGTCCGGGGATGCCGGGATAAGGGACATTAATATTTATGTCTACCATAACGGAAAACTTGAATGTTCTGCCTATTTCGAGGATGCGGGCAAGGTGGGGATATCCATAGAATCAGGCAGGCTGTACAGGATCTATGCATTGGCCAATGTGGGACTGATGTATCCTCCTGTGGATGAACAGGCGCTCAGGGAGGGCAGATATGGTATTGCGGAGATGGATGCTCTGCAGTCATCGGCTGTCCCCATGTCTGCATCGGCAGCTGTTCCTGTGACGGGGACGCATCTCAGTATCGGGATGGAGCTCTCTCCCTTAGTGGCTAAGCTGGGCCTGAAGGTTGAAGTCCCGGACCGCGGGAAGTTCCGGGTGGAGTCAATTCGGATAGGTAACATTGCGTCTGCATTCTGCCCTTTTGCCGATTCTTGCCAGGCCACATCTGTACTTGAGGAAGCGTATCTGGTTCCCGAGGACAAGCTCGGTGCCGTCAATGACGGCAGGATCATCTACGTCCATGTCCCGGAGAATTGCCAGGGAGTATTTTTCCAGGGCAACAGAGATTCCAGGCGGAAGACTCCGGAGAATCTTCCGCCTGAGATACGTGGCCGGTGCACATACCTTGAAATTACGGTAATCCGGGAAGATGTCCCTGAGATATTCGTGTTCTGCCTGGGCAGGGATGCCGTTTCGGACTGCAATGTGGTACGGAATACGTATGAGAAGGTGACATTGCACTTTGCTGATGATTACGGGGACTATGTATGGGAGGTAAAGGACAGTGTCTCCGCTCCGGGAACAGATTTTATTGCAGGCGGGGAATCAGGGCATATATTGTATACGGATTCACAAAGGGAACTCATACAGTTACAGGTCAATTCAGCCAGGGATGCATGGCAGGACATAATCTATGCTGGAGGAAAATACGTGATGGCTGGGGACTGTGGTACATTGGCGAGTTCTTCTGACGGAGATTCATGGCATACTGCTGAGATGGGGGATATCGCATGGCAGGCTCTTGCATATGGGGAGGGGAAATATGTCGCTGTTGGATTCAGAACCAGATCATACCCGAGGCGCGTGACAGGCTACACCGCAGTTTCCTCTGACGGCATGTCCTGGGTATTGACGGAGCAGGAAGGTTATTGCCTTCAGGATGTGGCGTACGGGGCCGGCATGTTCCTGGCTTCAGGATGCCTGAGCGCCACAGGAAATCTGAGGGCTGGTCACTTCTTTACACTGGATGGTGATGACAAGTGGCAGCTTTGCGGCGGCCTGCCGCAGCCCTGTCCCTGCCTGATATACGGGAAAGGTTCTTTTGTCGCCTTGGGCAAGGGGCGCATCATGTGTTCTGATGACGGGGTGCAGTGGTCATTGGTGGAAGATACCGGCTGCAGTGACGTCTGCAACATGGCTTATGGCGGAGGCACTTACGTCTGTACAGGCACTTCCGGCAGGACAGTGTATTCCCTAGGCGGTCTTGACTGGAGTGTTTCCGGCATTTCCGGCGTAAGCCTTTCAGGAGTCTCGTACGGGAGAGGCGTCTTCATAAGTACAGGGAAAGGAGGTCTCGTCATGATTTCACGTGACGGGGAATCATGGGAGAGAGTGGATACTGCCAGTTCCATGGACCTGTACTGCGCCGCTGTGAAACAGTAGCCCCTTCATGGGAGAGCTTTGTCCCTGGGCGTATCCGGTATCTACAGCGCAGAGATTACATTTTCCATGTGTGTGCCGCGGGAACCTTTTATCAGTATGGTATAGCCAGACAGTACTCTCTCTTCAAGATACCCTGCAAGCTGGTCCGACGTACTGAAGTGACGGCAGTGTTCCGGGATCCCGCAATGTGCAAGAGCCGCCCCGAATTCCGGGCCGACAAGGAATGCCTCCTGAAGTCCCATTCCGGCTATGCGCCTGATCACTTTTTCGTGTTCCGCAGCGGATTCATGGCCGAGTTCAAGCATGTCTCCGAGCATGACGGCTTTCTTTTCCGAGCGGATTGACCCGAGGTTTGATATAGCGGCTTCCATGCTTACTGGATTTGCATTGTAGGCGTCTACAATGAGTGTGTTCCTTCCTGTTTCAACCAGCTGGGAGCGGTTGTTGGACGGGGTATAGCCGCTGATTGCTTCAATGATTTCCGCTACGGGGACTCCGAAGTATTTCCCTACGGAGATTGCGGCCATTATATTTTCTGCATTGTATCTGCCTACGAGATTTGTCTCCAGGGTACATGTCTCTGTACATGATACCGGGATTTCCATCCTGATGAACGGCTTTTCCGGATCCGGCGGCAGTATCTTGACACCGTCATAGTTGACCCCGTATGGGATGATGTCCTCTATTCCTCTCTCGGATGCCATTTCCTGCAGGTACGGCAGGTCTTCATTCAGGAATATCTTCCCGCCTGTGTCACGGATGTAGTCATACAGCTCTCCTTTTGTCTTCCGGACCCCTTCGTAGCTTCCGAACCCGAGCAGATGTCCTTTGCCGACATTGGTTATGAGCCCGTAGTCAGGCATGGATACCTCTACGAGGCTTTTTATGTCGCCTGGATGGCTTGCCCCCATTTCTATGACTGCAATCTGGGTCTCATCCGTGATTTTCAGCAGGGAGAGAGGTACTCCGATCTCATTGTTCAGGTTGCCCTGTGTGGCTGTGACCCTGTATTTTTTTTCAAGGACGGCTCTGATGAGTTCTTTTGTGGTGGTCTTGCCGTTTGTCCCCGTAAGCCCTATGACAGGCAGCCTTTTCCCGCCGGGCGCCATTTGGCATCTGTGCGTGCGGGCCAGGGCCTTTAGAGTATATAGTGTATCTTCTACGGGAATGATTCTGGAGTCCTTTCCTGCAGATTCTGCAGCGGCAGATCCGGCTGATACAATGGCGTACGCCGCCCCTGCTTCAAGCGCCTTTTCGGCATATTCGTTCCCGTCGAAGTTTTCCCCCTTGATCGCGAAGAAGATTTCGCCGGGTTTTATGGTTCTCGAGTCGGTGTTTACTCCAGTGCTGCCCATGAAAAGGGTATGCAGATGATTTATGTCTGTATCCATCATAAGATCGGAATTGTGCAGGTGCATGTAGCGGCCTCCCGGGAATCCAGTCTGTGTGGCTGCTATAATGTGTTGTAAATTACATGATTATCTGCCAGTGCTGCCGAATCCGCCATCTCCTCTGTCTGTCCTGTCGAGGACTTCTGTCTCCTCCCATTCAGCTTTTTCATAGCGGGCTATGACCATCTGGGCGATTCTTTCCCCCGGATTGATGGTAAAAGACGTATCCGAAAGGTTGACAAGTATGACCTTGATTTCGCCCCGGTAGTCGGCATCGATGGTCCCCGGGGAATTGAGTACAGTGATACCATGCCTTGCCGCAAGTCCGCTCCGTGGCCTTATCTGTGCTTCCGTCCCTTCCGGCAATGCAATATAGAGTCCCGTCGGTACCATCATTCTCTGCAGTGGTGCGAGCTCGGCCGGTTCCTGGATATCCGCTTTAAGGTCCATCCCTGCCGAATGCTCTGTCGCATATTCCGGCAGGGGGAACGCCGATTTGTTGACAATCTTGATTTTCATGTCGGTATATAATCAAATATATAGTTGAATCCGTATCTCCTTTTTAGGGAGGGCGCAAAAATACAATTAAAATATTGCAAAATAAAATAAAATCCCTACCTTTGCTCCGTCTTTCTGTAGATATCAGACCAAGACAGATCTTTGAAGTTTATTTTTGTTCACTACAAGGAAGACAAATGACGACTGACGGAGCAACCTTTCGGTTGTGAGGGGAAATGGAAGTCATTTATTGAAATATTGTTTTGAAGTTTATTTTGATTGAGAACAAGGCGTCCAAGTGAGGAGGGAGGGAGTTTACTAGAGTAAATGACCGACTGACGATACGCAGGATAACGCAGTTATCAGTCAAAAGAAACGAAAAAATGGGGGTATAGCTCAGTTGGCTAGAGCATCTGCTTTGCAAGCAGAGGGTCGTCGGTTCGAATCCGTCTATCTCCACTGTAAATCAATGGAATAACGACCGCCCTGCACATATTCATGCGGGGCGGTTTATTTTAAACATCGTTTACAATCCCGCTGCGCCTCGGCATAGTCCGGACGAGTTCGACCTCCGCTCTTGGGGTGCCCCTGCTCCATTTATTTTATCCAGATATTGCTTTTTCGGTGATTTTAAGCGAAATTTGGCCTCGCTTAATCAAATAACACTAATTAATAAAGTCAGAATGAAACACAATCTTTTCATCCGCATGCTTCTGCTGGGCCTTTCTGCCTGTGCGTTTATCAATGCTGCAGATGCCCAGAAGCTTCCAAAGCATGCTCCGAGGCTGAGCGAATCCATTGTCCCGCCTCCTTCTACCCCAATGTCCCGCGCAGAGATAGAAGCCGGGCTGAAATCACATGACCATGCCCTGCTCATCTCCTCATTCTGGATACGTGACCCGTATATAGTGCTCGGGCCGGATGACTATTACTATCTTACAGGAACAATCTCCCCGAATGACGAGACGCGTGCCGTCGATGCCGATTCCGAGCCTGGTGTCCGCCTGTGGCGCAGCAAAGACCTGATTGACTGGGAATACAGGGGCAAGATATTCTCCCCGAAGCAGGTTGATACGACAAAGAAAAACCAGGTGTGGGCCCCGGAACTGCACTGGCTCGGCGACCGCTGGGCCCTTGTGCATTGTCCCGGACACAATTCGCATTTCGCGTTGGGCCCCGTAGGGCAGATGGAGCCGAAAGGCCCGTGGACTGAACCGATGGACCCTTCCACACTCGGGGCCAAACATGACCCTTCTCTTTACCTCGAGGACGGTACGCTCTGGATGATCTGGACCATAGGCCTTAAGAACGCTACTGTCGCTCCGCTCAATGCCGGACTGGACGGGTGGGCAGGGAAGCCTGTCACCATTGTCCCTTCCGGAAAGCGCTACAGCAAGGCACTGAAGAAGACTATGACCTCAATGGGACATGAAGGTGCGGGAATCCTTAAAATCGGGGACAGATATGTCTATTTCGGCACCGGATGGTCGACCGATGACGGCCGCAGAGGCTCATATAACCTTTATTATGCGACGGCGGACAAGATTACAGGCCCATATGGCCCGCGACGTTTTATCGGGCGTTTTCTCGGCCACGGAAACCTTTTCCAGACCAGGGACGGGAAATGGTGGTGTACGGCTTTCGCCAATGCGAACGTGCCCCCTATTCCGAAGGAGGGTATCCAGGAACGGGACCTGTCGGACAATGCTTATACAATCAACCAGTGCGGAACCACAATCGTCCCTATTGATCTGAGGATAATGCCGGACGGTGATGTCTATATCCGGGCGACAGACCCTGCCTATGCAACTCCCGGACCTGACGAGGCGCAGAGATTCAATGACTGACGGACAATGTCCTTTCATGCAAATGCAAAAGGGGCTGTATCAAAAAACTCATTTTGACACAGCCCCTTTTGCATTTTTCGTATGGTCAGGAGAGCTTGAGCTTCCGTATGATGGCCCTGGCCAGCCATGCGGTGAACAGTCCGATCAGGACCCCGACAATAATTCCCGTGAGGACATCGCCGAAGTAGTGCTTCCCGACAAAGATGCGGCTTACGCTCACCAAGCTTGCCCAGAAAAAGATCCATGCTGCGTATCCTCGGTATTTCAGCCTTTTGTCATTGCGGAAGCCTATAAAGGTGCTGACCGCAAAGCTGAATGAATTCGCGGCATGGGCGGAAAAGAATCCGAAGCTCCTGCTCGGGTTTTCGAGGAGCCATATCCCGTTCTGGAGCATGAAGTCATCGTTGCACGGGCGGACCCTCCCGACTGTGTCCTTTATGAAATTGCTGAACTGGTCGCACATCCCGAAGGCGAGGGCTGCGGAAGCTGTCACTATCAGAGCCTTTTTCCATCCGAGCCTCATAAAAAGGAACACTACGACTATTACGTACATGGGGATCCATACCTGGATGTTGGAGAATACCTTCATTATCACATCGGTGAACTCCGTATGTATACTGTTTATGCACAGGGTGATTTCCTGGTCGAACCGGTGTATTTCCTGCCAGAAACTGTTCATAGGGGACTAATTTTCGTTGAGGACTTTCCACAGCAGGTCTTTGAGCTGCTGGATTCCCTCTCCTGTTATCGATGATATGAATACATGTGGTATGCCTTCAGGAAGAGCAGGCTCTATTTCCGAGGCCATCTTGCTGTCGAGCATGTCGGATTTGGTGACGGCCAGCACGCGGCCCTTCACCAGAAGTTCCGGGTTGTATTCCTTAAGCTCGTTGAGCAGGATTTCGTATCCCTGCCTTATGTCGTCGGCATCTGCCGGGACCATGAACAGCAGGATGGAGTTCCTCTCAATATGGCGCAGGAACCTCAGCCCTATGCCTTTGCCTTCATGGGCGCCTTCTATAATTCCCGGTATGTCGGCCATCACGAATGACTTGTCATCCCTGTAGCTTACGATACCGAGATTTGGCTCAAGCGTGGTGAATGCGTAGTCGGCGATTTTTGGCCTGGCGGCCGTGACTGTAGACAGGAGAGTTGACTTTCCGGCGTTCGGGAATCCGACAAGGCCTACATCTGCAAGGATCTTGAGCTCAAGGATGAACCAGCCTTCCGTCCCGGGTTCTCCGGGCTGGGCATAGCGCGGCGTCTGGTTTGTGGCTGACTTGAAGTTGTTGTTTCCCAGGCCTCCGCGTCCACCCCGGACCAGGATCCTCTCTTCTCCGGGCTCTATCAGTTCGAAAAGGGTCTCCCCGGTCTCTGCATCCTTGGCGACAGTGCCCAGCGGCACGTCAAGGATGATGTCCGCCCCGTTTTTCCCCTTGCACAGCTGCCCGCTACCGGCTCCGCCATGCTCGGCACGTATGTGTTTGCGGTATTTCAGGTGGATCAGGGTCCAGAACTGCGGGTTCGCCCTCAGTATTACGTGTCCTCCGCGTCCTCCGTCACCTCCGTCCGGGCCGCCTTTCGGGACATATTTCTCCCTGCGCAGATGCATAGAACCTGCGCCCCCGTTTCCGGAAGCGCAGAATATCTTCACATAGTCGATGAAATTGCTTTCGGCCATTGGAAATTCCTGTATTCAAGTTAGTTGCCTGCAATAGCGAAGAAACCTGGAACGGGAGTCAGAACTTGTCCATCGTATCGAATATGGACTGCCTTACCTGCTCGATGGTGCCTGTACCGTCTATTTCGTGGTATTTGCCTTTTTCTGTGTAATATGCTACGAGAGGTTCGGTCTTGTCATGGTATGTCCTGATCCTGTTGTCTATAGTCTCCTCCTTTGCGTCATCTGCCCTTCCCTCAATGGATGCCCTGTGGCGGATCCTTTCCTTGATCATTTCGTCAGGGATCATGATGGAGACTACGGCAGTCACTGATTCCGAGCTCTTTGCGAGAATCCTGTCAAGTGCTTCGGCCTGCAGTGTAGTGCGGGGAAAACCGTCCAGCAGGAAGCCGTCAACGTCTTTGATGCTCCTGAACTCGGACTCTATCATCCCTTCAACCACTTCGTCAGGTACGAGGGCGCCGGCATCGATAAGTGACTTTGCCTTAAGCCCGAGCTCGCTTCCTGCAGCGATTTCCTTGCGGAGGAGCTCCCCGGTGGAGATGTGGTGGAGATTGTACTTTTCTACCATAGCGGTAGCCTGGGTGCCTTTGCCTGCGCCCGGAGGCCCGAAAAGGATGTAGTATTTCATTTTGTAAAAATTTTTGGAGATTATTCGTCCAGTATGTAGATGTCTTTGAGATTCCTGCCAATCTCGTTATAGTCCAGGCCGAAACCTACGATGAAGTCATTCGGTATCTGCATGGCGACATATTCCAGAGGGAAGTCTTTCCTGTATGAATCCGGCTTGAAAAGCAGGGTACATACAACGCTTTCCGAGGCTCCTGCGTCCTGGAGTATCTGCTTGAGCTCCACAATGGTGTTCCCGGTGTCGACGATGTCTTCGACTATTATCACGCGCCTGCCTTTTATGTCTGATGTCAGCCCCATGGCCTGCCGGACACGCCCGGTACTGCTCGTCCCTTCGTATGAGGTGAGCTTTATAGACACGACTTCGCAGTTGAATTCAAGCCTTTTCATGAGCTCCGCAGTGAACATGATCGAACCGTTCAGCACACATAGCAGGACAGGGATGTCCGTACATCCTTTGAAGTCCCCGTTTATTCTTTCTGCAACGTCATCAATGGCATTCATTATCTTTTCATATGGGATGAAAGTCCTGAATGTCTTGTCGAATAATCTGACTTTTTCCATGCGAAACCAGTTTTACAGAGCGCAAAAATAATATAAAAAGGTATAAAAATGCAGAAGCCGGTCAATTTTTTCTGAGATCGGAGAAACCGTTGTGCGGTCTTCCGGCAATCTCCGCATCAATGAAAACTGTGGAATAAATATAAAAAAGAGAAAAATCTCATAAAAAAAGAGAAAAACTTTCCGGAGGCTGTTCCGCAGGATTGCCGCATGGAATAACTTGCGTGCAAAAAACGGACACGACAAATGGGAAAAATGGCGTTTATTGCAGCTGCAGCCATGCTGTGTGCATGCGGCCCGGCCTCTTACGGGCAGGATACAGTCGGAATGGATGATGTGACCGGCAGGGCGTTCATGGTATTGACAGGGGTCATGACTGCCGAGGAGGCCGGGGAAGAGGATTTGGAGAGGCTTGAGGCGTTGCGCTCCCGCCCTCTGAAAATCAATCTGGCTTCGCGCAGCCGCCTTGCCGGGTCAGGGATGTTCACGCAGTACCAGATAGAGTCGATCATTGACTACAGGAATCGTAACGGTGATATACTGTCTGCGGCGGAGTTCGCTGCGGTAGACGGGTTTACCCCCGAGACAGCCGTATATTATCTCCCGTTCCTGAGTTTCGCCTCGTCTGCAGTGCCGGGGAAAGCCTCTTTGTCGCCGCCCCGTATGGATAATTCACTTGTAGTCAAGTCTGCGGTTAAACTGCAGGAGCGCCAGCCTGTGTACAGCTATGGCATGAAGTACAGGTTCAGTGTGGAGGACAGGTTCGAGGCGGCCCTGACAGCAAGGAGCTCCTATGATGCGGGGAAGTTTCCTCCTGAGGCAGTGTCATTTTATGCGGCATACTATGGCAGGGGAGTTCTCGGGAAGGTGGTCATCGGGGATTTCAACCTCAGGTTCGGGCAGGGGCTCGTCATGTGGAGCGGATTCTCCATGAGCGGGATTCCTGCCCAGGGGGCGTTTTCCCGGAGGGCCTCCGGAATATCTCCTTACTGGTCCTATTCCGGAGACGGAAGCCATAGGGGAGTGGCGGCCGATTTCGGGACAGGTGACTTCATGGTGTCCGCCTTTGTTTCCGTACCCGGTGCCCGGGAAATGTCGGAGCCCGGAAATGACGCCGCGATTTCGGTTCTCCCGGGCATAAACGTTTCCTGGTACGGTATGGACGGGCAGGTCTCCATTACATGTTATGCGCAGAGCCGTACCATTGTCTCCAGGGAAGACGGCGGCAGGGTCGGCCCGGCCAATGGTACCGGACGCTTTTTCGGGGAGTGCAAGGTCTCTGCGGATGCCAGATATACAGTAAAGGGGGTGGAACTGTTCGGCGAGGCCGCCATGGATGCTGTTGCACGCTCTGCCGCCGCGCTTGCCGGATGCCGGTTCAGCCCGTGCGGTGGGCTTTATCTGGCTTCCGGGCTGAGGTATTATCCTTCCGGTTACAGCGGCGGATATTCAGGTGCTTTGAGGAGCGGGAGCCGCTGCTCGAACGAGTACGGTTTTGCCGTGTCGGGCTCATTCTCGTCCGGGAAATATGTCCCTCTTGCCGGGAGGACAGGCTTCGGCTCGTCCGTGATAAGGCACCAGGGGGCCTTCAGCATGGACATGTCGCATTCCCCGGAGCCGAAATTCGGGGTCCATGAGGCTTCTTCGCAGTTCAAGGCCGTCTTTTCATATTCGCTGCAGCTTTCGTCATTGTTCAGTATGCAGTGGAAGGTGTCGGAAAGGCTTCGTTCATACGGAGACCGTGTCAGGACTGATGTCAGGGCCGACGTCCGGTATGGCGACAGCCGGTGGTCATCTGTCCTCAGGGTGAACATCCTGCACTGCAGGGGGACCGGCATGCTTTCGTATATGGAGGGCGGTTACAAGTCTGCCCCTGTGTATGTATATGTAAGGGGAGGACTTTTCAGGGTGGATGATTGGGCGGACAGGATTTATGCGTATGAGCGTGACGCTCCGGGAAGCTTTTCAGTGCCGGCCTACTACGGAAGGGGCTTCTGGCTGTCGCTTGTGTCGGGCCTGAAGCTGTCCGGATGGGGACGTCTCTATTTCAGGGCATCATATACCGGCTATCCGTGGGCTTCATCTGGCCAGGAAAAGAAAAAGCCCGGCAGGGCCGAGCTTAAAATACAGATGAGCTTCAATTTATAGTTTCGGGATCTTGATCTTCATCCCTGGCTTGATCTTGCTGCTTATGCCGTTGAAGTCCATTATGTTCTGGGCACTGACGCCTGGATAGTTCTTGGCTATGAGGTATAGCGAATCCCCATTCTTTACGGTATATATGGTGTACTCAGTCCCGTCTGAGGTCTTTTGTTCCGAAGAGGATTTGGATGTACTTGTCTTTGATGCCGAAGACGAAACCGAGCCCGATGCCGATGCTGGGGCTGCTCCTCCTCGGTAGATGACCAGACGTTGCCCTATCCTGATGTTGTCACTGCGCAGGTTGTTCCATCTTTTTATTTGGCTGACGCTGCATCTGTACCTGATGGCAAGCAGACCGAGCACTTCTCCGCTCTTGACCCTGTGTATAATGCGTTCTCCGTCCCCTCCGTCCTGGATTTTCTTGATTACAACCGGATTGAAGAACTCGTCCGCCTTGTATGTATACAATGAGTCCTCGTGGTCGATGAATGATCCGGAGAACTGGTATGGAATCCTGAGGATGTATTCTCTTTCATTGCCTGGTATGATTTCATGCCTGTACTGCGGGTTAAGATCCTTCAGTGTCTGCATCGGCACACCGGCAAGGTCACTGACCTGCTTGAAATGCAGCATCTTGTGAATCCTGAATGTATCTGTCACAGCTGGCAGGGCCACAGGCTGCGGGACTATTCCATGTTCCTTGTAATAGGTCATTGTATACAGGGCACCTACGAATGCCGGGACATATCCCCTGGTTTCACGCGGAAGGTACGGGTAGATGTCCCAGAAGGCGCGTTTTCCTCCGCTGCGCCTTATTGCCTTGTTTACATTGCCTGCCCCGCAGTTGTAGGATGCGATGGCAAGGTTCCAGTCTCCGAAGATCCTGTATGCGTCTTCCAGATATTCGGCTACAGCATGGGCGGATTTGACAGGGTCGTACCTTTCGTCCACGAATGAATTGATGGTGAGACCATAGAGTTTTGCCGTCGAGTACATGAACTGCCACATTCCTTTCGCCCCAGCTCTGGAAACTGCGGTAGGATTGAGTGCCGATTCTATGATAGCCAGTGCTTTGAGCTCTTCAGGCATGTCATGTTCATTGAAGATTTCTTCGAAGATCGGCATATAATATCTGCATAGCCCGAGCATTTCGGGCATGGACTTGGACATTTTCTCGGAATAGAGGATGATGTAATTCCTGACGATGCTGTTGTACGGGAGGTCGATGAATGAGTTCATCGCTGTAAGCCTTTTGATATAGACGGAGTCGGGGACATTGGATTCGAATTTTACCGAGTCCATGTCATATTCCGGTATGAAGTCTTCAGAACTCACTTTTTTGTGCAGGTACCATAGATTGAGGAGGCTGTCTGTCACTTCCGGAGTATATTCCTCTGCCGGCATTGCCTCCATGCTCCTGCTTTCATTTTCTTCGTATATTTCAAGTATCTCGGCTGTCAGAGAGTCTTTTATTGCCAGCTCGGACCTGTATTTGTTTATTTCAGCCGTCAGAGAGTCGACAATACGGCCTAGTTCCATGTTTTCCTTCACCAGGGCTGTCTTGGTCCTGGGAGTTCTGGCCCTTTTGAATATACCGGTAGAATCCTGTGCCGTTGAGGCGCCGCAGATGAACTGTATGCCCAATGCTGCGATGGCTGCTGCAAAATATCGTATCAGATGATTTTTTGTCATTATGGTCGTCAACATTAAAATTTCAGAATCTTATCCCCAGCTTGAACCCGATTGCGTTACCGGAAGTTGCGAAGTTCACTGACGGCTGGAACGCATATGCATTGTCAGGTGCTATTACAGCCGGTTCGACTTTCATGGTGATGTCATCGCTTACTTCGAAATCATGCATGTAGGCAAAGACATTGGCGTCTATTACCTGCAGCAGATAGAACAGTGCCGTCGCGACGATCGAATAGTCCCTGTAGCGCCGGTATACATCCCTGTACCATTTTGCCGTTTCTGCGCTGATGGTACCGGTGTATTCTACTTCCGTAGAAGTTGCTTCATTATGTATCCTCTTGAATCTATGATAGTTGATGTTATTTGTATAGAGGTAATGCACAGAGCCCAGAAGGCATCCGTAGTATATGGGGATTTTCCAGTATTCCCCATTGTAGGCCTGGCCGAGACCAGGAAGCAGGATGGAATAGAGCGTGGCCCTTCCCGGATGGGGATGCTCATCCTTTTTGTAGCTTATCACACCGTCCATCAGTGTCCCCCAGTATATCAGGCCTGCACCGACCATGAGCCATGTGCCTGTCCGTCGCGCTCCGTAGTCTATTCCAGGAGAGATGCTGATATCGGTCGCATCCGGGGGAATCATGTCAAGTGCCCTGTCGTAGTTCTTTCTGGACACATTGTACTTGTGCAGGTAATATCCTCCAAGCCCTGCGCAGACACCGATTCCTCCGTATACTATGGGAAGTTTCCAGTAGTCCCTGTTATAGATCTGGGAAAGTCCCGGCATGAACACAGATCCGGCGAACATTGTGCCTATCCTCAGGTCCTGCTTGTGCGCGACTCCTCTGAACAGCTCCTTGAAAGAGAACATCTTGTCCGAAGTGTCTGCCTGAGCGGTGGAGTCTACTGGGTTGTAGCTCTGAGTAAAGGCCTCTTCCTTGAACTGCGCATTTGCGTTTGCGGAAAAAGCCAGTATACATACAATCGCGGCAAGAATATATCCGAAGAATCTTTTTTCTTTCATTTTTCAATATTTCAGAATGAGTATCCTGTTTTTCAAGGTCAGATTCCGGAATCTTCAATTGCTTTGAGGAATTTTTTCACTTCATCGTCGGAAGAGAAATGGATGGTCATGGTCCCTTTCCCCGCAGATGTGCGTTTAAGGCTTATGCTGTTGTCAAAATATTTCCCGAAAATCTCCAGCATCTTGAAATAGTCCTCAGGCAGGTCCTGGCCTGCCTTTTTTTCTTGACTGGCTGTTCCTTCTATCCGTTTAATCTTCTCTTCGAGCTGCCGTACCGACAGGTCGTCTTTGATTATGAGGTCGCACAACTGCTCCTGGATGTCCGCATTCTCTATTCCTAGAAGGACTTTGGCGTGCCCTACGCTCAGAAGCCCGACCTTCAGGTCGTGCTGCACCTTGGCAGGCAGTTTAAGAAGCCGCAGGTAATTGGTGACGGAAGCTCTTTTCTTCCCGACCCTCATGGCCATCTGCTCTTGGGTAAGGCTGCATTCCTCTATGAGCCTCTGGTAGCTCATGGCTATCTCGATCGGGTCCAGGTTCTCGCGCTGGATGTTCTCCACGATGGCCATCTCCAGCATCCCCTGGTCGTTTGTGTCGCGTATGTATGCCGGTATTTCCTCCAGCCCTGCCAGGCGGCATGCCCTGAATCTCCTTTCCCCGCTTATGATCTGGTATCTGTCAGGGGATTTGCGTCTTACAGTGATTGGCTGTATGAGGCCGAGGGACCTGATGGATTCGGCCAGCCCTTCCAGCGCCTCGCTGTCGAACGACATCCTCGGCTGGTACGGGTTGGCCTCGATGAGGTCGACCGGAATCAGCATTATGTCCGCCGTGGCCTTGTCCGGCTCCGGGGTTTCAGCGGTCACCACTGTCTTGTGTACATATTCTACGGGTTTTCTTATCTGGGTGATGGCCTGGTCTCCCAGCAGGGCCCCCAGGCCTTTCCCTAACCCTCTCGGCTGCTTGCTCATTTTGTCTGGTTTTTCTCAAGTAATTCTTTTGCGAGGCTCAGGTAATTTGCGGTTCCGTTGCATATCACATCATACAGTATGATGGGCTTGCCATGTGACGGAGCCTCGCTGAGGCGTATGTTGCGCTGGATTATTGTCCTGAAGACCATATCCTTGAAATGCTCCCTGAGCTCCGCCTCCACCTGTGTGTGGACTTTTGTCCTGCCGTCGAACATCGTCACCACAAAGCCCTCTATCGTAAGGTCCGGGTTGACGCCGTTCTGTACGAGCCTGATGGTCTGGAGGAGCTTTCCGAGCCCTTCCAGCGCGAAGAACTCCGGCTGAACCGGGATTATCACGGAATCCGCAGCGGTCAGGGAGTTGACGGTTATGAGACCGAGGGACGGGGAGCAGTCTATTATGATGTAGTCATAGTCACCGCGGATAGGGGCAAGGGCGTTTTTCATCACCGACTCCCTTTCCGGAGTCTCGAGCATTTCGATTTCAGCCCCGACGAGATTGATATGCGAAGGAATCATCTGCAGGTTCGCGATCTCGGTCTGTATGAGCGCATCTGAAATACCGATTCTGCCGATCATCACTTCATACAGGGTGCGCTTCTGGTCATTGTCCGGGGAGAAGTTCAGTCCGGAGGTCGTATTTGCCTGAGGGTCTGCGTCTATGATCAGGACTTTCTTCTCAAGGACGGCAAGGGATGCCGCAAGATTGATTGCGGTAGTGGTCTTGCCTACACCTCCTTTCTGGTTTGCGATAGCTATTACTTTTCCCATAATCGTGTCGAACATTCAGTGACTAAATCTTGGCAAATTTACAAAATAATTCATTAGGGAACCGATTTAGTTTTCAACAAAATTCTTTTATCGGCCTTTCCGGAGTGAATTTTCCGGCTCCTGTCCAGCCTGTGGCGTCCGGAAAGTGGCTTTCATTCCCTTAAAAGCGGGTGGCAAAAAGTGCTGGAGGTATCGCGTCCTGGGGCAGATGTGCTTTACATGTCAGGCCGGGTCTACATCGATGACGATACGGCCCTGGCATCCCTCTTTCCTCTCGAATCCGGAGATTGTTTTCTGTATCAGGGCTTTGTTTTGGGAGAGCATCCTGTCTTTAGGCAGGCTTATCCTGACGGTGCGGACGTGCCTCCCCGCGTCCAGCCCGGATATGGGGCTGTATGGTCCGACTGTGCGGAAGCTGTATCTCCCTAATTCCCTGCACAGTTTCTGTGATATTTCCTCTGCGCGGGCTTCGTGCGGGTCCTTGACAGATATGTCGATTATCCTGCAGTACGGAGGGTAGCCGAAGTCGCGCCTCTCCCTGAGCAATTCGTCTGTGCATATTTCCCCGGAGGAGTAAAGCTGCCTGTAGACCGGATGCCCGGGCTGGCTTGTCTGGATGACGAACCTGCCGTTGCTGCCCCTCCTGCCGCAGCGTCCGCGGAACTGTTCGAGAATCTGCAGCGCCTTCTCGTCCGCCCGGAAATCCTGCTGGCCCAGCAGCGAGTCCGCCCCTATGACGGCCACGAGCGCGAGCCTGCTGAAATCGAAGCCTTTGGTCACTATCTGTGTGCCTATCAGGATGTCTGTCTCCCCGCGGCTGAAGCTCTTTATCACTTCGCTTTCGTATTTGCGGTTCTGGGCCGTGTCCCCGTCAAGCCGTGCTATCCTCGCCTGCGGGAACAGGGCGGCGACCTCCTCCTCTATCTTCTGTGTCCCGGCGCCGAGCCCGGTGAGGCTGCCTCCGCATTTGCTGCATTTGCCTGTATGGGGCCTGCTGTAGCCGCAGTAGTGGCATATCTCTTTCCCGGAGGACTTGTGGTAGCTTAGGCTCACGTTGCAGTGCGGGCATCTGGGGATGTCCCCGCACACGCTGCACTGAAGGACAGGGGAGTAGGACCTCCTTGACCGCAGGATGACCACCTGCTCCGACCTTGCGAGGGTCTCCTGTATCCTGAAGATCAGCTTGAGCGACAGGTCTCCGCGCATGCCCCTTTTCTTCCTCTCTGCCGAAGTGTCTATGATTTCGACATCGGCATCCGCGGCCCCGTGGTATTTTCTCGTAAGCTCCACGAGGGCGTATTTGCCTGTCATGCAGTTGTATATCGATTCCAGTGACGGGGTGGCCGACCCCAGGAGGACAGGGCAGGAGTGGAGCGAGCCGAGCATTATCCCGGTGTCCCTGCCGTTGTATCGCGGGGCGGGGGACTCCTGCTTGTATGAACTGTCGTGCTCTTCGTCTATTATTATCAGCCCGAGGTTTTCGTGCGGGAGGAAAAGCGCGGACCTGGTCCCTATGACCATATAGGATGAAGCCTCTCCCGTCGCTTGTCTCCTCACTGTGTCCTGGACCGTGCAGGCCACCTCGGCCCTTCTCATCTGCGTCTCTCCGGAGTGGAAAGTCAGCAGCGAGTCCCCGAACACGGATTCAAGCCTTTCTTCCAGCTGTTTGCTCAGCGCTATCTCCGGAACAAGGTACAGCACGTTCTTGCCCCCGGCCATGACTTCCGCGGCGATGCTCATGTATATCTCTGTCTTGCCCGACCCTGTAACACCTTTCAGTAGGACGGTGCCATGCAGCCTGAAAGCGTCCTTTATGGCCGCGAAGGCCCTGTCCTGGTCTTCCGTAAGGGAAAACCCGAGCCCTTTCCTCTTTTCCTCACACGCTTGGATGCTGTTCCTTTCACCCTGGACGGCGGTCCTTGCAATGCCCTTTTCCTGCAGTCCGGCGATTCCCTCACCGATCCTGCCGATTTCCTTTTCCGCAGAGGCAATGGCCGAGCTGTTCGAGGCTATGTCTGCCTTTATCTTCTCGATTTCGGATATGTATTTCTTCCTTGCCCCGTCCTGCCTTGCCTTTGAAAGCATCAGGGACTTCCTTTCTATCCTTGACAACAGCGAAGCGTTTGCCGCCTCCAGTGTCCTGACTGCCTTTTCCTGCCGTGTCTTCACCATGAGCAGCTTCCTCACAGCCGCATCCATGACAGCCTTCCTTCTCTTTTCCAGTCTTTCAGACCTGCGTGCCATGGCCTGTTCAGAGGAGACCTTCTGTGAAGGGTAGGCCGCCTTGTATACCTCGCCGACGCTGCACATATAGTATTCCGCCACCATCCTCCAGAGTCCTATCTCCTTCTTTCCGATCCGCCCCAGCCCTGGCTCCACCGCCAGCGCATCTTTTATCTTTGTCTCCTCGATCTCAGGGACAATCCCTGTCTCCGATACCACACCTGTATATTCCTTTCCGGCGAACATCACCCTGACCCTGTCACCTTCTTCCACCTTCACCGGGAGTCCGTCTTTCCCGTCCGCACTGACCTTTACGCCATAGCAGGGCTCCCACTCAAGCCTGAGCGGGAGGATCACCGAAACGAAGATCCTTTCATAACCGGTATAAAGACTGTCCATTACAATAATAATACAATGTCGACGGTGTGTCATAATGGGCAATCTTACCCATTATGATGCACCTTAATGGAAGTGTAGCAAAATATGCATTTTGACATACTTCCCGGAAGCAAAATTAGTCCAAACTTCGCGATAATCCGCAAAAGTCATAAAAAAATACAAAAAAAATTTGGAGTGTGACAATTTTTGTCTACCTTTGCAATCCCGAACGCGGTAAGCGTCAGTTCTTAAAGAAAAATGGTGTCATAGCTCAGTTGGTAGAGCAAAGGACTGAAAATCCTTGTGTCCCTGGTTCGATTCCCGGTGACACCACTGTAAATGAGAGAGTTGCAGAAATGTGGCTCTCTTTTTTGTTTTATCTTTACCCCTGTTTCAAGGCTGTTCAGAGACTCAAAGTTAAACCGAGAGTTAAACCGAAATTCAATATGAATACTGGTATTAACATCTTGTGTTACAAGTCAAAAACACTCGCCAATGGAGAACATCCGCTTATGTTTCGTGTCTGTAAAGACGGAAAGAAAAAGTATGTAAGTCTTGGTGTATCAGTCGCACCGCAGTATTGGGACTTCCAGAAGAACAAGCCGAAGCGCAACTGTCCCAACAAAATCATGATTGAAAAACTCATTGCGCAGAAAAGCAGGGAACTCTCCGACCTTGTGCTTGAACTGGAAGCGGACAGCAAGGACTACACCGCAACTACCCTTGTAGAAAAGGCAGTCAAGCCTAAAATCAAAACCACCGTAGGCTCTCTGATGAAAGAACATATAAAGGAATTGAGAGATGCCAACAGAACAGGCTATGCACTTTCTATGGAGCAAGTCTATAATTCTCTCATAAAGTTTAACGGACACCTCGATATGCCATTCTCGGACATTGACATCCAGTGGCTTAAAAAGTATGAGCAGTGGTTAAGGAACAGAGGGCTTGCAGAGAATACAATCGGTATAAGATTCCGTACACTCCGTAGAATATATAACATAGCACTGGAGCGGAAACTCGTGAAATCGGAGGATTATCCTTTCAAGTCATTCGGAGTATCAAGACTTCATCAGCAGACAGCGAAAAGGTCAATCAAGAAAGAGGGCATATATAGAATATTGAATTATCCGACAGATAATAAAAGGTACTATTATTCCCTTGCCATTGACCTGTTCAAGTTCTCGTACTTCACGGGCGGGATAAACTTTGCCGATATGGCGTATATCACAAAGAAGAACATTATGGACGGCAGGTTGGTGTATTGCAGGAAGAAAACGAAGAAAACCATAAATCTTCCATTGCAGCATGAAGCGCTCGAAGTATTGGAGAAATACAGAAGTGACAGCGAATATCTGTTTCCCATATTCTCTGCTTTCCATAAAACGGAGCAGCAGAAGCGTAACAGACTTCATAAGGTTATCACAAAAGTCAATGATGCGCTGAAAGAAATCGGAAAAGAACTTGGCATCCCGATTGACCTCACCACCTATGTTGCACGACATTCATACGCCACAGTCCTCAAACGCTCTGGAGTGAGCACGGCAATCATATCGGAATCTCTCGGCCACAGTTCAGAGAAAGTGACCCAGATATACCTCGACAGTTTCGAGAACCCACAGATAGATGAAGCAATGAAGAATCTGCTGTGAATCTTCTGTATATCCAACTTAATTTCCAAAAAAATCAGACAGAAAGGGCAGGTGAAATATCCTGTCCTTTTCTGTTATCTATACTTGACTAACATCCAAAACCAAAATCATCATGAACAATCCCGAATTTATCCCTTACCAGAGGCTGGACCTCAAAGGTATGACCACATCAGCACTCGTAAACCTAATCGGAGTTGCAGCCACAAACTTTCAAGGCACTTCACTCATCCTCACACCACGCATAGACCAGAATGGGTATGCCTACTACTGGACTGGATTGAGATATGGAGAATGTACCGAACTCGACTTCAAACTCATGCTCAACAGGGAGATAGAATCATTCATCCTGTGTTTCCTCTTGAAAGGCAAGGACGGTTTGCTTGACATATCCGACTATACACCAGACCCGACAATGACGCAAGGGATAAACTGGCTGCAATATCATCAGTACCGACATCTGGAGTATTCACAGGATGTCAAGGACTTCATCCGCACCTCCAACGGCAGGACATTCCAGAACCGTAAACTGACATTCCCACATGGAAGCATAGTGTATTCACAGGAAATCAAGGATGTGTTCTCTGTGCAGCCACAGTGACATAAAACAGGGATGACAAAATTTTGAAAACCTGTTTATATATACCCTTTCAAAAAAATGTCACATTGAATATCAATATGTTAAATTATTTGTAGACAATATGATAGTATCTTGATTGGTTTTTATCATATGCTTATGACAGGTATAGATAAAGGACAGTGATATGTTCCCAAATAAGGAATGGATTGTCCAATTCAGTCTTAGTAATTTTCAAAATTAGGTTGGCATTTCCATTTAACAAGACTTTGTATTATATGGACTGAAAACAGGGACAGATAATGTAAGATTGACTTCCAAAATAAAAATTGCTATAATCCGAACTAACAGATATGGAAAAATTGTTAATTTTGTATAAAACATATGATTATGGGGTCGATATTTGTAATACGAGGGCTTCTGGTTTATATATACGCCTTTGACCACAATCCTCCGCATATCCATGTAAAAGGTGGCGGATGCGATTTCACAATAACGCTGAAAGACAGGATTGTAGAGGGCAAAGCGAAAACGAAGCAGATAAATGATATAAACAAGTTTATGGACGAGCATATAAAGGAGTTGGAGGAACTCTGGGAAAAGGCTCAACGAGGAGAACTCATAACTAAAATAAAAAGATAGGCTATGATAACGGTAAAGGATGTCGAATACATAAAGGACTACACCCTGCTGTGTGAGTTCAGTGACGGCACATGTAAAAAGGTGGACTTGTCACCGCTTCTTAAATATCCAGCATTTGAAGAACTGAAAGATAAGGAAAAGTTTGTTCAGTTTGGATTGTTCGATACAATCTTCTGGTCGAACGGAGCGGATATAGCACCAGAGTATCTTTATGAGAACGGAGTACCAGTATAGGTAATCCAGTCTTGATTTACAGAGAATCCTCCGATTTGATTTTACATGAAATTGAATTGGAGGATTTTCTGTTTATACGCTGACAAGATTTTGAAAATCCAGTTATATATACCCTTGAAATTTTTGTCATGGCTGTAAATGTTGCATAAAAAGTCTCTTATATAGCGAAGCTGTATTTTTGAAATTTTTCTTGTATATACCCCTCAAAAAATTAGGTCTTCGATAAATAATTGAATATTAATAAGATAGATAAAAGAGCGCAGATATGGACACTTCTGAAGTACAGATAAGACATCCGAAACACTTTCAAGATAGTTCACATTGAATAGGATTCTCTTTCATATCCCATTATATATAAACAGGTTATCCAGAAAAATTTACTTTGGAAAACTCGGAAATAATACGTAACTTCATATATAATTGGTATATAAAGAGATACATATATGGGAACATACAGGATTACAGTTAAGAGATACAGACATAGAAGATTCGATTAACCAGAAACAAAGGAGAAACGATGAAAGTGATACCATTGATATTAACGACAACGATAGATATACCAATGATTCTTGAAATCCAGAAGTCAAGGACAGTGTATATCTATAATGAGGATTGGGACAGGGAGGTCATTTATCTGCCTTGCTTTAGGAATAGCGATAGCAAGAAGAAAGATTAGATTGCTTATAAATTAGGTGTGGATTCCAGATAAGGTGGAAATTGCATACCAATTATCCGATTAACATCCAAATCAAACTGGGAATTGAATTGGAAACTATGCCTTTAACTATACCGATACTTCTTTAGATATACCTGTTTACAGATAAAAGTATTATATTTGCCATATAAGCCATAGGGTTATGACATCGAGTGACATATTAAACGAAATCAAGCGGATAGCCAAAGAAGTTCTCCCCAAAGGAGGACAGTTGATTCTGTATGGCTCACGGGCAAGGAATGAAGCCACGGAAGATTCCGACTGGGACTTGCTCATTCTTTTAGATAAACCAAAGATAGAAAATGGAGATTATGATAATGTGCTTTATCCGTTTGCTGCATTGAGTTGGGATGTGGGCGAACAGATAAGTCCGATAATCTACACGAAGAATGAATGGAATAAATACTCATTCACTCCATTTTACAAAAATGTCGAACAGGACGGAATCGTATTGGCATGAAACTGAATGATGAAGAACGCCAGATAATGGTGAGTCTGGAATATGAAAAGGCTCTGTCATTTTTGGGACAGGCAGAAAAAATTGCAGCAATGGACTTATGGGATGTCGTTGCGAACAGACTGTATTATTCAATATTCCATGCAGTATCAGCACTTTTAATAAAAGACGGGCATAATGTCAGCACACATAAAGGGACTTTAGTGATGTTTGGACAACATTATGTAAAGACAGGCATATTTCCGACTGATGCTTCCAAACTGTATATCAAGCTCCAGACAATGAGGGAGAAAAGCGATTATAACTGTGTCTATATCACTACTGCTGATGAAATGCAGCCACTCTTTGAGCCAGTACGGGAGCTTATTGCCAAAGTAGGAAGTCTGATAAAGGAGTGACTATCAAATATAAATTTAGATACGCCCTCTTGCAGCAATGTAGGAGGGTTTCTTGTATATGGGAGCATCTAAAAAGTTCAGAATAGAGTTGGAGACAACATCCTTTAACTATACCTGTAAACAGCCGAATCAAGTTGGATTCATACCTTTATATATACCTGCTCTCACACAGTACAGGTAAAGCACACGCACAGAGTATCTATCCAAAGCACCCCTGCCCTGTTATCTGGGGAAATCAAAAACCAATTCAACGCAAGACCAGTGCAGGGTACATCCCAAAGGTACTACTTTAGATAGAATCCAATTAAGACATATTCACATTAAAAACAGACAGTCTGCAGACCGTTCAATAAACGACAGATAACAATGTCGTTGAAATACATTTATGTTTAACCAGCCGTTCTCACAAGGGACGGCATTTCTTGTTTATATGACATGACAGCACAACAGATTGTGGACAGGGAAATCCTGTATGAACAAGGCGATGTTCTGAATGAACTAATCAGAGTGAACGACAGTCTTTGGGACAAGATTGAAAACTCCAATGAACTGGATGAAGTTTTCGAATGGTGGCTGGTTACTCCATACATGGCAGAACTACTCAAGGAAAACGGAGAGGTAATCTTCGCTGACTATGACGGCTACTGGTGGGGACGGACAACTTATGGGCAGGCTCTCTACATGGATTGGGTCATACAGGAAATATCCAGACAGACGGAGAGATAACAGCAATGTCTCAAAGGAACACACTAGTGTCCGGAGAAAAATTCTCCGACAATGTTTTAATTATTAAACATCAATAAGTTACAAGCATCAGAAAAT
>CALVCB010000006.1 GCA_944325965.1 uncultured Bacteroidales bacterium | reverse complement strand
GCCATAGTGAAGCTGTTCGAGGACAGGTTCAATGCGGAGAACGACATCCTCAAGATCGGCGTGCAGGCCATCCTCCTGGTAGAGGACTCCGTGCGGTACTATTCCACATATCTCCCCGAGCTGTACAGACTGATCCTCAAGCAGAGCGCTGAATTCCTGAAAGAGACACTGAACGAACAGCAGAAAAAATACAGGAAGCGCTCCCGTCCAAAAATCCTCCTTGCCACAAATTATGAGGATGCCGTCAGGTATTATGAGAAATACAAGGAAAACCTGCTCGGGGTAATTTCCGACATTGGGTTCGTCATCCACAAAAATGACAGCCCGCAGGACGAGAAGCACGATGCAGGGCTTGACCTCGCGAAAATGATCAAGGCCGATGACCCTACCATGCCTGTGCTTCTGCAGTCATCGCAGGAAAGCTTCGCCGGCGAAGCCTCCCGTATCGGGGCGGGGTTCCTCAGGAAATACTCCAAGACACTGATTATCCAGCTTGCCGAATACATCAAGGATGAGTTCTGCTTCGGGGACTTCGTGTTCCGGGACCAGAACAGGGAGGAATACGGAAGGGCAGCCAGCCTGAAAGAACTGGAAAAATGCATAAAAGCCATCCCGGATGAGGTCCTGCTTTATAACACATCCAGGAACATGCTCTCGAAATGGTTCTATGCCAGAGGACTTTTCACCCTTGCCGGAAGATTCAAGAAAGTCCGGGACAGCCATTTCCGGAACACCGAGCAGCTGAGACAGTATGTTTCACAGGAAATCCATGATTACCATGCACTGACAGGACGAGGCATAATAGCGCACTTCGACAAGAATTCTTACGAGAAATACATCTGGTTCGCAAGGGCCGGAGAAGGGTCCCTGGGAGGAAAAGCCAGAGGTCTGGCTTTTCTCAACAGCCTGATTCTAAAGCATAAACTGAATGACAAATATCCTTCCATCAAGGTGTCTATCCCGAGGACGATGGTCATTGCCACCGATTATTTCGAGGAATTCATCATAGAGAACGGGCTGCAGTATGTAATCGATTCGGAAGTATCCGATGATGACATTCTGTCTGAGTTCGTCGCATCCAGACTCCCGGGACCTCTTGTGGAGGAACTGCGTGTTTTTGTGTCTACAGTGACATCCCCGCTGGCCGTAAGGTCAAGCTCCAAGCTGGAGGACAGCAACTACCAGCCGTTTGCAGGAGTATACACCACATACATGATTCCGCTGACGGACAACAAGGACCAGATGCTCAGACTCCTGGGCAAGGCCATCAAGAGCGTCTATGCCTCTGTATATTTCAGCGGCAGCAGGACATATATCCAGACCACTGGCAACCTGTTGAGCGAAGAGAAAATGGGAGTGATCATCCAGAGCATATGCGGGACCAGGCATGACAGCTACTACTATCCTATGCTTTCCGGGGTGGCCAGGTCGGTGAACTACTACCCTATCGGCAGTGAGAAGAAAGAGGACGGGATAGTCAACCTCGCATTCGGGCTGGGCAAAACCGTAGTGGACGGCGGCCACACGCTCCGCTTTGACCCCAAATATCCTAAGAAAATACTCCAGCTGTCGGACATTTCACTCGCCTTGCGTGACACCCAAAAGGAAATGTATGTGCTGGACCTGCGTCCAGGTGCATTCAAGACTTCGAGGGATGACGGAATCAACCTGGTCAGGCTGCCGGTATCAGATGTGCTCAAAAGCTTCGGCTATCCTGAGCTGGTGGCATCCACATTCAGTGTTGCCGACCGCAGGATCGTACCTGGGGTGACCGCGCAGGGGGCGAGGATAATCTCGTTCGACGCCATTCTGAAATACGGAAGGTTCCCTTTGGCGAAGCTCCTGGAAGAGCTGATGGAGATATGCAAAAAAGAGCTAATGTGCGACATTGAACTGGAGTTTGCGGCAGACGTCATTCCCGAATTCGGAGGCAACGCCATAGTGCTGAAGCTTCTTCAGGTCAGGCCGGCAGGCGTCTACGACGAAGATGCGGACCTGACCTATGAGCAGGTAAGCGGCTCGGTTTCGCAGGTGCTCCTCACATCGGACAGCGCACTGGGATCAGGAAGTATATCCGGTATGGAGTATATACTGTACGTGGACCCGGCAGGGTTTGACAGCGCACACACAAGGGAGATGGCCTCGGACATCTCCCTGATGAACGCATATGTGAAGAGCACCGGAGGGTCATACCTGCTTATCGGTCCCGGGAGGTGGGGTTCATCCGACCCGTGGCTGGGTATTCCGGTTGTCTGGAGCGACATCTCGGAAGCAAAGATGATAGTGGAATGCGGCATACCAGGATACCAGATCGAGCCAAGCCAGGGGACACACTTTTTCCAGAACATCACCTCACTGGGAGTGGGTTACATTACTGTCAACACAGTAACCGGCAAGGGAATGATTGACACAGGCTGCATAACATCAATGGAATGCATAAAGGAAAGCAAGTTCGTAAAGCTGTTCAAAACGCCTTCCGAACTTGCTGCATATATCGACAAGGACACCTCCAGGGCAATAGTCGGACTTGCGGAGCAGTCCGGTTCCTGATACCTAAGGACATTAAAGCAGACGGATCATCACCCCGTCCATCGGAGGCACGGTCACTTTTATGTGTTTCTGTGGATTGAGGTCATCCGTCATAGGCATTCCGAGCCAGTCGAACGCATGCTCCGGAATCATCAGCTCCATCGTAGCCTCCCTGGCCGAGAAATTGGACACGAACAGCAGGGTCTCATCTTCATGGTCCCTGAGCCATGCAAAATGACGGTTCTTGTCAAAGCCGTCTGAAGAATAGTTGCAATAGCACAGGTCATATACGGTACCCTTTTTCACGGCAGGGTCTGTGGCCGCAAACCTCAGCGCCCTGCTGAACCTTCTGAATACCTCCAGCTGCCGGTCCTCTTCCACCGGCGAGTCAGTGGCTGTCAGCGCCCTGTAGCCGCCGTCGGAGATCATCTTCCTCAGCCGCCTGACTGAAGCCAGGCTCCACCAGTCGAAGATTGTGGTCCTGCCATCCATCCCGCTGAAGCCTTCCCTGTCCATTCCCCTTTCGCCCATCTCTTCTCCATAATAAAGCATGAACGGAGCCCTGTTCAGGAATAGCGAGACATAGAGCGCTGCAAATGAATTACCGGCATCCTTGCCAAAAAAGTCCGACGCGAAACGCTGTTCATCGTGATTTTCCAGAAAATTGAGCATATAAGGCTGAAGGTCACCGAGGAACTGCCATGTTCGGGTAATCCCCGTAGCCGACTGCCACAGCTCCACTGGCATGCCGTTATCGCCGACATTCTTTTCAACTATAGCCCGCAGGGTATCATAAAGTCCGGACTTGTCATACAGATAGTCGAACCCGACTTCCCTGATATATTTCCGGTAAAGATCCTTCTTGTATACCTCAGCAATGAAGACCACGTCGCTGAACTCGCTCTTTATATGCCTGATCAGCCATGTGAAGAACGGGGCAGGGACAAGCTCCACCATATCACACCGGAAGCCGTCAACCCCTTTTGCCGCCCAGAATCTCAATATGTCGCACATCCTGTCCCAGGTGCCGGTATGTGAGTCGGTATAATTCATCTTGATGGTCTCATACCAGTCATTGACACCCGGTGAAGCACTGTAACAGTTGTTGCCTGTCGCCATGGCAGGCATCTCGTAATACCCGGAAAGGATACCCTCATAGCTGTCGAGCAATGAAGCATACCCGGCGGCATCGTCCGGTCGCACCCCGGCGAAATCCCTGCACTTGTCGACAAGCCATGCCGGAAGTATAGAATATCCGTATGAGAAGTCATTGTTTTTCAGAGCGGCGCACTCCTTTTCAAAATCCTCTTTATCCGGCATGGCAAGCGCCTGTCCGGGATAATAGAAAAAATCGTTCTCGGCCTTCCAGTGTACCGTCCTGTCATCATGCTCTCCCAGACAGCCAAATGGCCCCTCATGGTGTGGGGACACCTTTCCATAATCCCTTGACACATGGTTAGGTACAAAATCCATTATCACCTTGAGACCGGCTTCATGCGTCCTTTCTATCAGCGCTTCGAACTCTTCCATGCGCTTCTCCGGCACCTCTGCCAGATAAGGGTTCACATCATAGTAGTTCTCTATCGCATACGGAGACCCGGCTTCCCCCTTTACAAACTCCGGATGGGAAGGAAGACAGCCTTCGGTATTGCTCTTTGTAGAGTGCCTGAGGACCCCGGTATACCATACATGAGTACAGCCCAACCATTTGAGATATTCAAGGGTCGGGCTGTCTATATCCCGGAACTTGCCTGTTCCGTTTTGTTCCAGTGAGCCTCTGACGGCAGGCTCTTCCGTGCTGTTGCCCCAAATCCTGGGGAACATCTGGTATATTATGGGTTTTTCCATCTGCTTTTAAGATTTGTCTCTAATTTGAACCTTATAAAGATAAATTCCAAGATTCTTATAGCATTTTTCACGCCATAATTTCATATTCTCGAAATAAAGTTTCAATTTTGTACTGAAAGAACATAATATACGAATTTTATCTTACTCTCAATGGGAACAAAACCTATTCTGGCTTCCGCCATACTTCTGTCCGCCCTGTCCGTGCAGGCGGCAGCCCAGCAGAATGACTGGGCGCAGTTCCGGAGGTACGCTGAATCAAATGCCCAGGTGCAGGGGACTCCTGCAGCTGTATTCATGGGGGACTCGATTACCGACGCATGGGATGACAATGACCTGGGATTCTTCACTGAAAACGGTTTCCTCTGCCGCGGAATTTCAGGGCAGACCACATCGGAAATGCTTGTGCGCTTCCGTCAGGATGTCATAGACCTGCACCCGAAGTATGTCGTCATACTTGCTGGCACGAATGACATTGCAATGAACAACGGCTATATCGCGACGGACAATATCCTCGGCAATCTTATCTCGATGTGCGAACTAGCCAGGGCAAACAAAATCAAGCCCGTACTCTGTTCAGTCACCCCAGCCTCCGGATTCGGATGGAGGCCGGAAGTTAAGGACGCCGTTTCCAGGATCGAGAAACTCAATACCATGATAAAGGCATACGCTGATTCGGAGAATATACCGTACGTAGACTATTATTCTGCACTGAAAGATGATGAAGGCGGGCTTCCTGCCGTATATTCAAAAGACGGGGTGCATCCGAATATGGACTGTTACAAGGTCATGGAAAATATTGTGCTTGAATATCTGTAACAAAGATGGACAGGAGAAATCTGATATGGAAAGAGATTATGCAGTAGGAATAGGTGAAGTCCTGTGGGACGTGCTTCCTGACGGAAGAAAACCTGGCGGGGCCCCGTCAAATTTCGCATATCATGTCTCACGGTTCGGCCTGCCGGGCATGGTGGTGAGTGCAGTTGGTGCGGACAGCCTGGGACGGGAGCTCCTGGAAAATTTCAAGGGCAAAGGTATCAGTTGCATGATAAATACCGTACCTTATCCTACCGGAACGGTGCAGGTCAGCCTTGCCGCTGACGGCATACCCTGCTATGACATAAAAGAAGGTACGGCATGGGACAATATTCCCTTTACCGCCGATATTGAGGATATTGCAAAACATACACGTGCCGTATGCTTCGGTTCTCTCGCCCAACGGAGTCCTGTATCGAGAAACACGGTCAACCGTTTCCTGGATTCCGTACCGGAAGGATGCCTGAAGGTGTTCGACATCAATCTTCGCCAGGATTTCTATTCGGAAAATGTCATATCCAAGTCATTGCACAGGTGCAATATCCTGAAAATAAATGACGAAGAGCTTGAGATTGTCAGCCGGATGTTCTCGCTTGGGGACGGGACGCAACAGCAGAGGTGCGGACGCCTGCTCTCTTTGTTCGGACTCAAGGCCCTGATACTTACGTGCGGAGCTGTAGGCAGCTACGTTTTTTCACCGGCCGGAACCTCATATATCGTGACTCCACGGGTGGAAGTCGCAGATACGGTAGGAGCCGGAGACTCTTTTACAGCAGCCTTCACATCGGGCATCCTCTCCGGAATGACTATGGAAGAGGCGCACCGGCTTGCTGTCGACACTTCAGCATTCGTATGTACGCAGGACGGGGCAATGCCCGAACTGCCGTCCAGCCTCACATCCAGATGCAGGAACCATAAGGGTTAGCCTTCCTGTCACTGTCGGCTTTTCAGCCGGTCATTCATGATGGCCGGCATATTTTCTTTTGCCCAGCCGACAAGTCCGTCAATATGCGGCAATAGCGAGCAAGCCCTTCCGGTCAGAGAATATTCTACCCTCGGTGGCACCTCCGCATATACTTTCCTCGAAACCAGCCCGTCCTCTTCCAATGTCCTGAGAGTAAGGGTGAGCATTTTCTGGGAAATGTCCGGAATCTGCTTCTGCAGCATGCTGAAGCGAGCTGCAGGCCCTGTTCTTTCCAAAGTATACAGTACAAGAAGCGACCATTTGTCCGCAATACGGGCAAGGACATTCCGTATCGGGCACTCAGGAGCGACTTCGTTTATCATTTCATTCCTCTTCATCTTTACCTCCTCATTTATGGGATACAAAAGTAACTTAGTTTATCATATTATGCAAGTATAAAATCTATAATAAGATACTTTTATCCTATTTAATACTGCTTCACCCTCATGCTGGTCCTTGCGCTTTTGACCGCAGTAAGTTTCCTGTCTGGGAGGACAATCCGGGAAAGCCCGGGTGTCTTGATAAATAGGAACTTTCCAGAAGCTGAGGCTCAGATAGACAAGGTCATCCTTTATTTGAGCATGCTGACAAGGTTGGTCATTTCTATGGCTGAAGTCATGGCATCAAAACCCTTGTTTCCTGCCTTGGTGCCGGCCCGCTCGACTGCCTGTTCTATGGAATCTGTGGTAAGTACACCGAAAATCACCGGGATTCCGCACTCAAGCCCGGCATGGGCAATACCTTTGGCGGCCTCGTTAGCCACCATATCAAAATGCGGTGTAGCCCCCCTGATCACTGCTCCCAGGCATACAATGGCATCATATTTACCTGAAAGAGCCATCTTCTTTGCAACGAACGGGATTTCAAATGCCCCCGGAACCCATGCTACATCCAGGTCGTCACCGTTGCCGCCGTGGCGGATAAAGGAGTCTTCCGCTCCTGAAAGGAGTTTCGTTGTAATGAACTCGTTGAAACGTGCCGCTACGATGCCGATCCTTCGGCCGGCGGCTGAAAGGTTGCCTTCAAATATTTTCATATTCCTGTTTTTTTGTTAGTTGTGTCAGAATCAGTGCCGAAATGCAGCATGTGCCCCATCTTCTTGTATTTGGTATAGAGGTAAGCCGCATTCTTCTCATTGCATGTCATTTCGATAGGGTCGCGTCCGGCCACTTCGATTCCATAATAACCAAGCTCATTGATTTTCAATGGATTATTGGTCATGAGAATGATTTTTTTTACACCCAGGTCGGCAAGTATGGCGGCTCCGGTACCGTATTCCCTGAGGTCAGCCTTGAAGCCCAGGGCGATATTTGCCTCTACAGTGTCCATCCCTCCGTCCTGCAGCTCGTATGCACGGAGCTTGTTGATAAGCCCTATCCCCCTGCCCTCCTGACGCAGGTAAAGCAGTACTCCCCTGCCTGCCCTCCCGATACGGCTGAGGGCTTCGGCAAGCTGTTCTCCGCAGTCGCACCTGAGCGATCCGAAGACATCGCCTGTAAGGCATTCCGAATGCATCCTGCACAACACAGGCTCATCAGATGTAACGTCGCCTTTCACCAGCGCGATATGATGCTCCCCATTTACCCTATTGACATAGCCGCAGATACGGAAATTCCCGTACTTGGTAGGCAAGGCGGCGTCTGTAACCTTCTCTATCCACTTCTCATGACGCCTGCGGTATCTTACCAGGTCCTCCACCGTAATGATTTTGAGCCCGTGCCTTGAGGCGAATGCAAACAGTTCTTCCGTGCGCATCATCGTCCCGTCCTCCCGCATTATCTCGCAGCAAAGCCCGCATTCTTCCAGGCCTGCTATCCGCATCAGGTCTACAGTGGCTTCAGTATGCCCCTGCCGTTCGAGCACCCCCCATGGCCTTGCCTCCAACGGAAACATGTGTCCCGGACGCCGGAAATCTTCCGGACGCGCATCGGAATCCGCACATTTTCTCGCTGTCACCGAACGCTCGACTGCTGAAATGCCGGTACCGGTGGAGACATGGTCTATTGACTCTGTAAAGGCGGTGCAATGGTTGTCTGTATTGCGGGCAACCATCTGGGCCAGGCCAAGCCTGCCTGTCATGGCAGGACTCATTGGCATGCATATTAGGCCCTTGCCGTACGTTGCCATGAAGTTGATATTTTCCGGCGTAGCGAACTTTGCCGCACATATGAGGTCTCCCTCATTTTCCCTGTCAGGAGAGTCTATGACAACTATTATCCGTCCTTGTGCCAGGTCTTCTACCGCTTCCTGTATAGTATTGAACCGCATATCTTTATTTTGTTTTTATATCGTTTCAATCAATGAACTAGAATCCGTTCTCGATCAGATAATCCAGGGTCAGCCCGCTGCCGTCTTTGCCTCCCCTCGCTCCAGTATGCGCGGAGCTGCAGTCCAGCAGCCTTTCTACATAACGGGCCAGCATGTCCACCTCCACATTGACAGGGCTACCTGTCCTAAGGAATCCGAGGGCAGTAGACGAGAGTGTATGCGGGATCAGGGAAACCGTAAAGGAATCTTCGCCGGCGTGCACCACCGTCAGAGAAGTGCCGTCAAGGGTCACCGAGCCTTTTTCTGCAATGTATTTCAGGACATTGCGTGGAACAGAGACCCGCATCAGGGTAGCAATTCCCTCTTTTTCCATTGCTTCCACCCTGCCGCAGGCATCCACATGACCGGACACGATATGTCCTCCGAAGCGTCCGCCGCAAGGCACCGCCCTTTCAAGGTTCACTTTCGAGCCGGGGCCCAGTGAGCCCAAAGATGTCCTCCGCAGGGACTCAGGCATCACATCCGCCGTAAAATATCCGTGTCCAGGGGTAACCGTCAGACATACCCCGTTGACAGCAATGCTGTCACCCAACTTCGTCCCGTCAATGACTTTAGACGCACTTATATCAATCACAGCTCCAGATAAACTGCCGTAAATTGAACGGACAGTCCCTATTTCTTCGATTATTCCTGTAAACATTTAGCCCCAAAACCATATTTCTTTGCAAATCCATGTATGAGCCAGTCGCATCCTGATGGGGTGACTGACCTTATGTCTATTTCTTCCGCTTCCTGCATCGTTTTGAATCCGTTTCCTCCCACTGGCCCTTTCGCAGACCTCCCGCCGATTATTTTCGGCGCAACGAACATATAGTATTCATCCGCCATCCTGCCCTCCATGATGCTGCCGTTAATCTCTCCTCCGCCCTCGACCAGAACGGAATCCACGCCTGTTTCCCCAAGTTTCCTGAACAGATCCCGCATATCAACCCGGCCATCACCCGTAGCGGAACATTCCAGAGTTTCAATCCCCAGCTCCTGAAGGGCCTGTAGCCTGTCCCGGCATGCCTCTGGAGTATAGGCCAGAAGTGTGCGGTACTCTCCTGTAGTACGTACAACGGCTGATGTTTCCGGAAGTGATGCGCGGGAGCAAACGACTATCCTCACCGGCTGCCGCATTCCGGCTATCCTGCAGTTGAGCATGGGGTCGTCAGCCAGCACGGTACCTGCACCCGCCATTATTCCCATATATCTTCCTCGAAGAATATGGGCGAAATGCCTGGACTCCGCACAGCTCACCCATCTGGAATCACCGACAGCAGACGCTATACGACCGTCCAGTGTCATAGCGCTCTTGAGCACAACCCATGGCATGCGTGTCGTTATGTACTTGATGAAGACTCTGTTGAGATATTTTATCCTGTTTTCCAGCAGACCTGTTTCTGCATCCAGGCCGTGGCTGCGGAGAATGGAGATACCCTTTCCGCTGACCAGCGGATTCGGGTCCGTCATACCGACCACCACCCTTGAAATGCCGGAATTGATGATGGCGGAAGTGCATGGAGGCTGTTTCCCATAATGGCAACATGGCTCCAGTGTCACATACATCGTGGCACCGGCAGGACTTTCAATACATGAGGCAAGGGCATCAGTTTCAGCATGAAGCCCGCCATAGGCCCTATGCCACCCCTCAGAAATTACCCGGCCATCCTTCACGATCACAGCCCCGACCATGGGATTGGGCGAGACCTGGCCCTCGCCCCTTCCGGCAAGATCTACGGCCATTTCCATGTAATGTATATCCTCGCTGCTCCACATAAAATAAAAAACTGGGTACATACAATGTACTCAGGGCAGGACAGACATCCATCACACGGCATGCAAAGCCGTCTGTCTTATCCCTCTTCCATCCGGACTTTACCGTCGGTATCGGAATTTCACCGATTCAGTCCCTGTCATCCAGGGAGTAGCGGACTGTCACCGCCGGTAGGGAATTTCACCCTGCCCTGAGAGATTTCACTTTTGCGGTGCAAATATAGCTTTTTTCTGCCGATGTGCAACTTTTTTTCTGCAGTCTGTCACGATGCAGGCAACTGCATCCCCCTCCCCGCAACAGAAAAGCGGTGACAGTCCATTGAAAGGACTGTCACCGCCTGCATTTGCTCTCGGAACAGGTTGGACTACCACTCCAGAATCTTCTTGAAGTCGTATGCCTCAGGGTTGCTTACATAAGCCTTTGCAGCCTCGTAGTCAGCCTCTGTGATGTAGTGGGCGATATACTTGTAGTAGTTCTGTGCGGTACCTGCATTGATATCCACGACACGAGGAGGGATCTTTCCTGTCTCAGGATCCTGGAGGTCTGACAGATACAGAGGAGAGACGTTTCCGTATGCATCCACATATACCATGCATCCTGTCTTGCCCTCGCTGAAAAGCTGGTAAACGCCCATTGCGAGCTCCGTGCAGTATGTAAGGTCGTATGCAACAGGGTCCTGGCAACGTACGTCATATCCGATCTCCACAGGACGGCTCTTTACCTTGATTCCGAGTTTTTTGAACTCTTTCTCGAGGAGGTCGTTGAAAAGCACTGCCTTTGAGATTTTACCGAGTTCCGGATGACCGTGCTCGTCGTATGTGAAGTGTATGCCTGCATCGGCAGCCTCCTTGGCGACCTCATCATTGTGGAACAGGCCTTCGGCAGCTACAATCGTGCCGTAATTCACTCCCATGATCTTCCTCTTGAGGATTGCTGAAACTGAAAGCCTGATGATCTTGTCCAGGGTCATCTGAGTCTTGTTGAACATCTCAGGTATGATGGTCATCGGGCAGTGGGTTGCCTCTCCGATACCGAGGGCAAGGCTTCCGCATGTACGTCCCATTGCAGAGATAATCAGCCAGTTGCCTGAAGTGCGTGCATCCTCGTAGATAGTCCTTGCAAGGTGGGCACCTTCGTTCTTTGCCGAATTGTATCCGAAAGTCGGCGTATTGTTCGGGAGAGGAAGGTCGTTGTCTATGGTCTTCGGGCAATGTATATTGGCGATAGGATAGTTCTTGGCTGCCAGGAACTTGGAGATCCTGTTGGCCGTAGAGGCCGTGTCGTCACCGCCGATTGTGACAAGGAGCTTGATATTGTTGTCCTTGAAAAGGTCAAGGTTGAAATTTTCCTCGAAATCCTTGTCGGTAGGTTTGAATCGGCTCATCTCGAGATAGGAGCCTCCCCTGTTGAAATAACGGTCGGCCTTGAAGAAGTCCAGGTCCTCGGTGCGTGCGTCCTTGCTGAAAAGTCCGGAATAACCGCCGTGGAGGCCGATTACCCTATAACCTTTTGAAAGGAAAGTTTTTGCAACACTCATTGACACTGAGTTCATTCCTGGGGCTGGACCGCCGCCGCAGAGGATAATTACTGCATCTTTCATATTAAATGCTTATTAAAGTTAATTGTTAAACGTCAAACTTGTCCACAATGCACCACGGCAGTGCATCCGGCGGTGCAAAATTATCTAATTTCAGGGAAATTCCGCGAAATTTTCCGTAAATTTGCAAACTTGTGTTGATTTTCCGGAAACGGAATTTGTAGTTGACATTATATGCTTAATAAGGAAGAGGCCATTTCAAGGATACAGCAGCTCAGGCGGACACTCTCTGAGAGCAACAGGCTGTATTATGTGGAGAACGCACCGATACTGAGCGACTTTGAGTTTGACACCCTGATGAGGGAACTGTCGACCCTGGAGAAGCAGTATCCGGACCTGGTGACCCCTGACTCCCCTACCCAGCATGTCGGAAGCGACCTATCCGCCTCCAGGCCGGGCGGCAAGGAATTCGCCCGTTTTCCCCACCGCTATCCCATGCTCTCTCTCGGGAACACATACGATATGGCGGAAGTCGAAGCCTTCGTGGACCGTGCGGCAAAGAGCCTCGGGCACTCTTTCACCTTTTCCTGCGAACTGAAGTTCGACGGTACGGCTATCTGCCTGACTTACCGTAAAGGCGTACTGTACAGGGCATTGACCAGAGGTGACGGAACTTTTGGGGATGACGTCACGGAAAACGTTAGGCATATAGGCAACATACCTCAGAGGCTTTCCGGCACGGGTATACCGGACGAATTCGAGATACGCGGGGAAATATATATGCCATACAAGGCTTTCGACAGGCTGAATGAAGAAAGGGAGCGGGACGAGGATCCTCCTTTCGCAAATCCGCGAAATGCCGCCTCCGGTTCCCTGAAGCTCATGGACCCGAGGGAAGTCGGGCACCGCGGTCTGGAATGCACCCTCTACCATGTCCTCGGGGAAGGGCTTCCGTTCGAGACACATGACCAGGCCCTTGAGGCTGCGAAAAGCTGGGGGCTTCCGGTATCCGACAAGAGAAGGATATGCCGGAACATAGCAGAAATAGAGGAATACATAGGCTACTGGGACACTCAGCGCAAATTCCTGCCGTTCGCCACCGACGGCATTGTCATAAAGGTAAACGAACTGCCATACCAGAAAGAGCTGGGATATACGGCAAAGTTCCCACGCTGGGCGGTGGCATACAAGTTCAAGGCGGAGCAGGCCCTCACCAAGCTCCTGTCCATCGACTACCAGGTAGGAAGGACCGGAGCCGTAACCCCGGTGGCGAATCTCGATCCGGTGCAGCTTTCCGGCACTGTGGTGAAACGCGCCTCCCTGCACAATTCCGACCAGATGCAGCTTCTGGACATCCATATAGGTGACTACGTATATGTGGAAAAGGGAGGTGAGATCATACCCAAGATCACAGGGGTGGAACTGTCCATGCGGAGGGACGGAGTCAGTGTCCCCAGGTTCCCGGAAGTATGTCCTGACTGCGGCACCCCTCTGGTGCGGGATGAGGGAGAGGCAAAGTACTTCTGCCCCAACACGGACGGATGCCCTACGCAGATAAAAGGCAAACTGTTGCATTTCATCAGCCGCAAGGCGATGAATGTCATAGCCGGGGACGCCACCATAGACCAGCTTTACAGCCTCAATCTGGTGAAGGACCCGGCTGACCTGTATTCCCTCACAAAAGATGACCTGCTCAGGCTGGAAGGATGGAAAGACAGGTCTGCGCAGAGGTTTCTGGACAGCCTGGAAGCATCAAGGAAAACTACATTTGATCACGTATTATATGCCCTGGGTATCAGATATGTAGGTGAGTCCACGGCAAAGGAGCTTGCCGTATTCTTCAAGGATATCGATTCTCTGGCTGCCGCTTCCCGTGAAGACCTTCTGCAGGTTGAAGACGTCGGGGAAGTCATTGCGGACAGCGTTGTCGCCTATTTCAGGGACCAGAGGCATCTTGAAATGATCGCCAGGCTGAAGCAGGCAGGGCTCCGATTTGAAATGGAGGCGGGCGCGGGACCGGTATCCGATGCACTCAAGGGCAAGACAGTGGTCATTTCAGGCAACTTCTCCGTTTCCCGCGAACAGATCAAGCAGATCATAGCATTGCACGGCGGGAAGAACAGCGGTTCCTTGAGCGGCAGGACATCTTTCCTGCTTGCAGGAGAGAAGCCCGGTCCTGAAAAAATGAAAAAGGCAGAAGCCTCAGGTGTACCTGTCATTTCAGAAAAGGAATTCATGGAGATGATTTCCGGAGGTGCCGGGCACGGCTCCGAAAAGGAAGACAGCGTCCCGGAATCCGGCGTGGACGGGGAGCGGCAGCTTGCGTTGTTCTGAAATCAGGAGGTGAAAGATGAACAAGGTACGGCATACACTTGACAAATCAAAGAAATTCTTTGCCGAGGATATCTGGCAGATAAATCTGGAGGAGCTCTCCAGATTCAAGGCAAGTGCCATAAAGTATACGAAGATACTGATTCTCACGCTCCGTACTTTCTCCGCACAGAAGATAGGCTTCCAGGCTGTAGCACTGAGCTTTTTCGGAACAATGGCGGTGGTGCCTTTCGTCGCCGTGACATTCGTCCTGACAGGAGGACTCGGCCTTGCCGACAAGCTCAAGGCACTGCTGTACGCCAATTTCATCGACAGCCAGGAGGTCATCGACATGGTGCTCGGCTTCGCAGACAATATCATCACCACTGCCCGGTCCAGCACAATGGGACTTGTAAGTGCCTTGCTCTTTATATGGCTGATATTCTGGATGATGTTCTCGGTAGAACGGGTTTTCAACAATGTATGGAAAGTACACAAGTCCAGGAATATATTCAAGCGCTTCTCTTTCTACATACTCATCCTGGTCATATCCCCGTTCATAATAATGCTCTTTTTCTCAGGTTCCATCATATATTCGAACCTGTTGGAAGACATCGGGCTCGATCTCAAGTCGATGGAATCGTTCTCATCCTTCCTCGGATGGGTGATTTTCTATATCGTGGCGACATTCACCTTTTCGGCAATGTACAAGTTCATTCCCAATGCCAAAGTGCAGTACGGCAACGCATTGCGCTCGGCTGCGGTTTCAGCCTTGGCATTCACCCTCCTGCAGTACCTCTATCTGGGGACCCAGGTTTTCGTGACCAGGCTCAATATGGTATACGGTGCCGTTGCCGCAATCCCGCTTTTCATGTTCTGGATGAATTTCGGATGGTTCATCATCCTTTTCGGAGCCGAACTGTCATATGCATACCAGCATGTAGATGACTATAACATTGATAATTGACAACTGCAATATGGGCATTTCAGAATTTACTCAACAGGACTACGCCGTCATAGCACGCGACTATGCCGACCTCAAGGAAGCAGCACGGAAAAGATGCGCCAACCAGAGCGAGCTGGACATGGTCCAGAAAGCTTTCGAATTTGCGAACGAGGCCCACAAAGGAGTCCGCCGCCGTTCGGGAGAGCCGTACATCCTGCATCCCATAGCCGTAGCACAGATAGTCGTAAGCAACATCGGGCTCGGATACAAGTCCATCTGCGCTGCCCTGCTGCACGACGTGGTTGAAGACACCGACTATACGGTAGACGACATCAGGAACATCTTCGGTGACAAGATTGCGTCCCTGGTGGACGGGCTCACCAAGATCAAGACCGTCCTTGACAACGAGGACAAGGCTAAGCAGAACAGCATCCAGGCGGAGAATTTCAAGCGTATCCTGCTGACTCTCAATGATGACGTGCGAGTAGTGCTCATCAAGCTCGCCGACAGGCTGCACAACTGCAGGACCATCGAGTTCATGCCGGAATACAAGAGGGACAAGATCCTGAGCGAGACCATGTTCATCTTTATCCCTCTGGCCCACCGCCTCGGCCTGTACGAAGTGAAGTCCGAGATGGAAGATATATGGCTCAGGTACAAGGAGCCGCAGGCCTTCAACGAGATTTCGGAAAAAATCAATAGGAACATAAATGACAAGGAAAAGGAGATCGACGAATTCATTGGTCCCATAGACAATGCACTCAAGGCGGCCGGCTTTGACTTCGAGATAAAAAAACGTGTCAAGACGCCATATTCGATATGGCACAAGATGATCACCAAAGGCATCACGTTCGAGCAGATATACGACCTGTACGCTGTAAGGATCATATTCAATCCGAGCGCCGGGTCCACTGAAAGCGAAAGGGACCAGTGCTATCACGTCTTTTCCATTATAACGGGGATATACAAATACAAGAGCGACCGTATACGGGACTGGGTCAAGCATCCGAAGAACAACGGCTATGAAGCCCTGCATTGTACTCTCATGAGCCATTCGGGAATTTGGATCGAAGTCCAGATCCGTACCACAAGGATGAACGATATAGCGGAAAGGGGTATAGCCGCCCACTGGAACTATAAGAAAGACGGCTTCGTCGATGAGAACGAAAATGAGATGGACAGCTGGATCGGCAAGGTAAAGGAAATCCTTGTCAATCCGGACGTAAACGCCCTCGAACTCCTGGACATCATACACAACGACCTCACTACCACCGACATATTCGTATTCACACCGAAAGGTGACCAGAAACGCATACCGAAAGGTGCGACGGCTCTGGATTTTGCCTATTCCATCCATTCCGAAATAGGCAACAAGGCCATAGCCGCCAAAGTCAACATGAAACTCGAGCCGCTGTCCTATGAGCTCAAGACGGGAGACCAGGTAGAGATAATCACCGCAGAGACGGAAAAGCCTAAAAGGGAATGGCTCCAGTTCCTCAAGACCAGGAAAGCCAGGAACATAGTACTGGACTACCTCAAGGGAGAAAGGCAGGAAAGCATCAATGCCGGCAAAAAGATGGTCGAAGAACAGCTCCAGGCAATCGGTAGCAAACTGAACGACAACACCGTCAAGGCGATGCTGAACGGCTATGAAATATTCGAGGACAACGCCGACGAACTGTTTTTCCGTGTGGGGATAGGTATTCTGAAACTCAACAATCTTGACGAGATTATCAGGAAGAGCGAAGAAAAGCAGAGCAAACCGTGGGCGTTCCCGTGGTTCAAGAACAGGGAAAAGAAAAACAGCTATGTAATCAATGACGAATCGGACACGAAGCACAAATATGTCATCGCCTCATGCTGCAACCCTATCCCAGGAGACAGCGTAGTGGGGTTCCTTGCATCGGACGGGACCGTGACAGTACACAAGAAGACGTGCAATGTAGCAAACAGCATAGCTGCCAAGCATGGAGACAGGATAGTGATGCCTGTATGGGAGAAGGCCACGGACCAGTCTTTCCTCGTGAGGCTTTCCCTCAAAGGTGTCGACAGGATTGGGATAATAAACGAGATATCCCGGTACATATCCCTTGTAATGAGCGTTAATATCCGAAAATTCTGCCTGGGAACCGAAGAAGGCATATTTGAAGGGTACATCGACCTGTATGTACATGACAAGGATGACCTGGAGAAACTTACGAAGAAACTTAACAAGATAGAAGGAATAACAAGCGTTGTCCGCAGTGACATTTAAATAGGAGCAAATACAGACAATGAGAAAATTCTTGCAGAATCTGATTCCGGCCGTACCTGTAGGCATTGTGCTCGGTACTATGGTGTTCTCCCACTCGTGTGCTAACACCACCACACCGCCTTCCGGAGGTCCGAAGGATACCATACCACCAGTGATTGTCAAGCTTTTTCCCTATCCGGGGACCAGGAATGTGCCGGTACACAAGACGCAAATCGGATTCACGTTCGATGAATATGTCACTGTAAAGGACCAGCAGAGCATATTCCTTTCGCCCCCGATGGAAAAGCCGCCGAAATACAGGATGAAGGGGAAGACCCTGATCGTATATTTCGAGAATGACCTCGATTCGAACAGGACGTACACAGTTGACCTGACCAACGCTGTCGCGGACAACAATGAAGGTAACATGTTTCCGGGCTATAACCTTGCCTTCTCCACAGGGGACAACGTCGATTCCATGTATATCACGGGAGTAGTCCAGGACTGCAATACACTGATGCCGATAAAGGGGGCTACAGTGATGCTCTACAAGGACCAGGCTGATTCAGCCATATTCCTGCACAGGCCCGACGCTGCAGGAAGGACGGATGACTGGGGATATTTCTGTCTGAGGAACATACAAGATACGGTCTATCGGCTGTTTGCGGTGATGGATATAAACTATGACAACAAATATGATGCAAACTCCGAGCAGGTCGCCTTCGCAGATTCCCTGGTTAGGCCGGTCAACCGCGTAAGGGATTCCGTCCCGGAACTTATGAAATACCTTATGACCGATACCCTTGCCTGCAAGGCACGCAAGACTGAATACGCCCTTAACCTGTTCAAGGAGACCCCGTCCGCCCAGATGATAGACAACTCTGAGCGTGTCGGGGAACGTACCGCATACATTACATTCATGGCTCCTTATGCCCGGATTGACTCCATTTGGATAAAAGGAATTCCCCATGAAAAGCTCATAACCCAGTTCAACATTCAGCAGGACAGCCTGGAGATTTGGGTCAATGACCCGGCCCCTCAGCCGGATACCCTATACCTTAATGTCGACTACATGAAGACCGATACGCTTGGCAAGCTATCCCCTTTTGTCGAGGAAATCAAGCTGGTCAAGCCTAAGGAGCTGATGGCAAGGAAGAGCAGCAGGAAAGACATCAAAAAAGAAGACACGACAGCGGTATTCACTGTCGATGCAAAGCCGGAAAATATCGAGCAGAACGGTTTCGTCATAGAATTCAAGTACCCGCTGGTGGAATCCGCGTTCGATTCGGTTACTTTCCGCTATCTAAATCCGAGGCAACAGGAGACGAAAGGCAGCTTCAAACTCACCCAGGACAGCCTTAACCTGCGCAAGTATGTCATCCGCCCCACAGAGAAATTGCTTCCTGGATACGAATACTTTTTGAAAATTCCGGGACGTAAGTTCAAAGACATCAACGGCTTCTACAATGACAGCCTGGAGGTGAAAGTGTCTCTTCCCAATGACGAGACACTGAGCATGCTGTCCGTTGACATGTCAAATGTAAAGAGCAAATATATTGTGGACCTTCTGGATGAAAAGCGCTCCAGTATACTCCGGTCCTACATCATAGACAGTGACCAGACCCTGGTATTCCCTTACCTCAAGGCCGGGAAATATTCCATACGTCTTACAGAAGATGTCAACCGGAACGGGATTGTGGATACCGGCAACCTGCTGGGAAGGAAGCAGCCGGAAAAGGTCCTTTTCTATAAGCTCGCAGACGGTACGGACCTTATCGACATACCGGAGAAAACTGAATTGTCGCAAAGCATCGATGTTGGAGAAATGTTCAAATGACAATTATGAGAACTTTTTTAATAAAAGCCTTACTGGCAGCTGCATTGTCCTTGCTATCCTTGCTTGCCAGCGCGCAGGCAAGGACAGCAAGGGATACTGTCAGGACAGTGACAGAATTCCGGCTGCCATCCGATTCCGACAGCCTGGCCGTATATCTCGACACCGTTGAAGTCAAGAAGAAGATAGTCATCAATGACTATTCCATGATAGGGATACAGTATGGAATGAACCTGAGCCAGGTGATGTGGAACCCGAGCATGAGGCAGAAGTCAGTGTTTCTACCGTATAACTTCGGGATATTCTATACGAGATACGGAAAAATGTTCGGATACATGCCCTATTTCGGGTTCCAGGCCGGGATAGTCTATACCAAGGAAGGCTACAGTTTCAAGCAGGACAGGGACACCGAGATATGGCCGGACCTCGGAGGACCGTATACTGGAGTGAGACAGGCCGTTATGGATGTACTTGAAGTCCCTGTCCTTGCACACATGCATGTGGACTTCTGGAAAATGAAACTGATTGCAAATATAGGTTTCTTTGTAGGCTACAGGCTCAACATAGAACGCAAAGGCGAAGGGGTCAGCCCTGAGGTTGCCAGCGGATTTGTAGATACCGACAAGAGACTCGATTACGGCATAAAGGGGGGCGGAGGTTTCGCCTTCATATTCGACCCGGTGGAAATACATTTCACTGCAATGTACAAATATTCCATGGGGACGCTTCATCAGCCTGACTATTACAGCAATTATTATTACAGATATTCATATCCGTCCAACATAATATTTTCAGTAGGGCTTCATTTCCAGCTTACAAAGAGAATGGGCTCGACAAGGCATCAGCTCAGACGTGAGGCGAAAGAGCAGGCTGGGCTCATAAGGTCGCTTGACGAAAACATGCCGGAGATGGACGGGACAAAAACAGAACAGCAATGAGGATCATTACGGCAAAGGCGGGTAACGTGATGATAGGGCCCGGTTCCCCTATCGTCGTACAGACGATGTGCAACACCCACACAGCGGACATTGAAGCGAGCGTGGCCCAGTGCCGGCGCATGTACGAAGCCGGAGCGCAGCTTATAAGGCTGACTGTCCCGGGACACAGGGAAATACTTGCACTCAAGGAGATAAAGGCCAGGCTCAGGGCAGAGGGCATCACGACTCCTCTTGTAGCCGATGTACATTTCTCGTCGGAAATAGCCATCGAGGCTGCGGAGATTGTGGAGAAGGTACGCATCAACCCCGGCAACTTCCACAGGGACCATGAGCAGGCAAGAATCCAGTTCGCACGCCTGGTCCAGGTCGCAAAAAGGACAGGGGCGGCAATCAGGATAGGTCTTAACCACGGCTCTTTGGGAAGCCGGATAACGGAAATGTACGGGAATACGCCTCTGGCAATGAAAGAGGCCGCCATGGAATGGATAGGAATGTGCATCGAGAACGATTTCTACAATGTAGTCGTATCCCTCAAGGCCAGCAACACCGTCGTAATGGTTGAAGCCTATAGGCTCCTGCGGCAGGCAATGGAGGACAATGGGGTCATCTTCCCTCTGCATCTGGGCGTAACGGAGGCCGGAAACGGTGATTCCGGACGCATAAAGTCCGCTGTAGGCATTTCCTCCCTCCTTTCGGACGGAATAGGCAATACTATAAGGGTTTCCCTCACAGAAGATCCGGTAGAAGAAATTCCTGTGGCAAGATATATTGCGGACAGGTATGACGGCATACTGCATTCATCGATGGTGTCCCTGAACCTTGACGGTAAGAAAGCCATCGCTACATACCATGCCCCTTCACGTGAGCGCCTGATGCTCGACATGTCCTGCGATTTCGGGAAGATGTTGCTCGACAGAAAAATAGACGAAGTGGAAATCAGGGGTACATATAAAGGGGAAAACGGTGACAGTATCACCCTTGACGGTACCGGGACAGCCAAATACCTTAGCGACGAGCTCATGCAGGCAGCAAGACGCAGGTTCTACCGCCCTGAATACATCGCTTGCCCGGGCTGCGGGAGGACGATGTACAACCTCGAAGCCGCCTTCGAAGAGGTCAAGCGCCGCACATCACACCTGAAAGGTATGGTGATTGCCGTCATGGGCTGCATAGTGAACGGACCGGGTGAAATGGCCGATGCAGACTGGGGATATGTGGGAGAGGGCGACCATAAAGTGTCAATCTATAAAGGTAAGGAGCCCGTAATGAGGCATGTCCCTGAAACTGAGGCCATCGACCGCCTTCTTGAACTCATAGAACAAGAACAAAAGGACTGACGTCTTTCTTCGAAAGTCCGCCAGTCCGCTGACTGTTAGTCCTGCACGTTGTCCGTCCCGGCTTCCCCGGTGCCGGACGCGCCATTGTTCTTCATCCTTATGTCCTTGACAATTACCTTGTCGATTCTCGCGCCGTCCATATCCACGACCTCGAACTCGAAGTTGCCCCAGACAGCTTTCTCCCCTGCTATCGGGACATGGTCGAGGACATCCAGTATCAGGCCGGCTACGGTAGTATATTCATATTCCTGCACTTCATCATCGAGGTCGAAGTGCATGATGAAATCATACATAGAGCACTGCCCGTCCACAATCCATCCGTCATTGTTCAGCCTTGCCACTATGTCCGGCTCCTTCTGGTGGTCATCGTTGACTGTCCCGACCAGGGCTTCCATGATGTCCTTGAGTGTGATGATGCCGCAGCAGGAGCCGAACTCGTCACATACCAGCGCACGGCTTATCTTCTTCCTCTTCATGTCCTCAAGGACAGTATAGACATTCATGTTCTCATGGAAATATACCGGTTCATGGGTCATCTTGCTGAGCTCGAAACCCTCTTTTCCGACATTCAGTACAAAATCCTTCAAGGAAAGCACCCCCACCACATGGTCGAGATCTCCGTCGACAACAGGATAGGCCTCAAAGATATTTTCCTCTATGGTATGCCTAATCTCCGCCTCGGACATCTCCAGGTCAAGGAACACTATGTCGTTGCGCAAAGTCATGATAGTGCTTACCTTCAGGTCCCCAAGCGCAAAGACACGGTCAACGATATCCTGCTCCACGGGAGAGACCTCGCCTTCATCCGTACCCTCCTGGATAATGGATTTGATCTCCTCTTCCGTCACTTTCGATTCCTGGGCCTTGACCCCGAGCAGCTTCAGCACTCCCGCCGTGCTCTTTGCAAGCAGCCAGACAAACGGAGAGGTCAGGACTGAAATGGCCCTCATAGGCCCTGCAACGACCTTGGCGACCTTTTCTGAGGAGCTCATTGCTATCCTCTTCGGGACAAGTTCCCCGAGAAGGATCGTAAAATATGTGACCACTATCACGATTATGGTCTGCGCCACGGCAGAAGCGGCTCCGGATGCCATACCCGCATTGGAAAGCACCCTTGTGAACTCGGCTGCGACCTTGTTGCCGGAAAAAATACCGGTAAGGATTCCGATCAAAGTTATGCCTATCTGGACAGCTGACAGGAACTTGTCCGGGTCTGAAGCAAGCTTCAAGGCTTTTTTCGCTGACTTCTGGCCTTTGTCAGCATCCGTCTGCAGACTGGATTTACGCGCCGATATAAGCGCTATTTCTGACATTGAGAAAATTCCGTTCAGGAGAATAAGGGCAAAAATAATTATAAGCTCTTCCATATCCCCTCCTCCTTACTTATGGTATTATACCTGCACGACAAGGGGACGGAATCGTCCGGCTCGCCGCAAATTTCAAACGTTGCCGGTTGGCTGTTCTGTGCTGTAATCTCGTTCATCTTATAATTATAATTCAGCTATAATCGTTTCACAGGCCCTGACCTCATCTCCGATATTCACCTTGATGTCTGCAGTCAGGGGCAGATACATGTCTATCCTGGACCCGAACTTTATTATACCGCACTGGGAACCCTTTTCACTGATGTTCCCAACCTTTGCATAACACACTATCCTTCTTGCGAATGTGCCTGCAAGCTGCTTGAAGAAAACTTCCCCGTACATGTTCTTTACGGCAACGGAAGTATGTTCGTTCAGCTCCGAAGCCTTGGGCAGGAAAGCCAGCAGATATTTCCCGGGATGGTATTTGTAATAGGTAACTTCTCCCGAAATGGGCCAGAAGTTGACATGCACATTGAAAAAATCCATATACACAGATACCTGGATGCACTCTCCCTTGATGTATTCGCTCTCATAGACCTTGTCTATAATGACAACCTCCCCGTCTGCGACGGATGTCACAGCCCTTTCCCCTGCCGAGGTCTCCCTGTCGGGCACCCTGAAAAAGTAGAGGACAAAACCCATGAAAAAAATGAAAGCGCCGGCCAGCGGATATGAGACGAACACACAGCTGATAAAATGAAGGACGACATATATCATCAGAGCACAGAACGCCCAGATGCATAGTATCGTACCTCTCCCGGCCTTATGGATAGTCATGTCTTTATATATATGAATTTTCCGCTGCAAATTTATAAAATTTCCCTAACATGGCGTTCCTTACCATAGAATATTGTGGACCATAAGATAGATGACTCCAACCGGGACAGCAAACAGTGCGCTGTCAAAACGGTCGAGCATTCCCCCGTGCCCGGGTATGAGGTTCCCGGAATCTTTCAAGGCATAATGCCGTTTCCACTGCGATTCAACCAGATCACCATATACGCCGGATATGTTCATCAGGACAGCAAGCAGTATGCAGTTCGGCAGATGGTACGAATCAGGGAAAAGGCCTGTATAATACAATAGCACGGCAACGGCAACAGACAGCACAAAACCGCCCCAGAAGCCTATCCATGACTTTTTGGGGGAGATTTCAGGAAACAGTTTCTTCCCGAATTTCTGGCCGAACGCCATGCCGAAAACATATGCACCTGCATCTGAAGCCCATATGATGATAAAGAACCCCAGCAGGAGAAGACCGGAGAACTCCCCTCCCGGAGAGAAGACGGCAAAGTTCATAAGCGTCATAGGCACTGCAATGTAAAGTATTGCAGTATACAGATTCGCGAATTTTCCGAAATCAGTCTTATCCTTAACATAAAGAGAATTGACCATGACGATGAAAATTGGAATCATCGCAAGAATCACCAGTCTGCCGGGAAAATTCCACACGTGGCCCTTGTAGAGGAAAGTCAGGGAGAACAATGTTATAGCAGCAAATATTGCAAGCGCCCGGGAAAATCTGTATTCATCCCCCATTGTCATCTTGAAGAACTCATGCATCATTGTGCCCATGATAAAAATCATTACAGCAGCAAAAAGATACTTGTTCAGGAGCAGTCCTGACACCATAACGGCAACAAAGCCTGCCCCTGAAAGAGTCCTTATAATCAAATTCCTAAATTTCATCTGCCAGTTTTTCAGTTCCTTCCGATTCCGTCTGCTTTTCAGCACCTTCCTCATCCTCTTTCCTGTCCTTCCATGGTCTCGGCCCGAATATCCTTTCAAGATCCTCGGCAAAGATAACTTCTTTTTCAAGAAGCAGGGCGGCAAGGCGCTCAAAACCGTCCTTATGATCCATCAAAAGCTTATAGGTCCTGTCATGGACGGAACGGATAAGATCCTTCACTTCCTTGTCGATTGCTTCGGCTGTCCTCTCACTGTACGGTTTTGTCAGATCATAGCCCCTGGCACCCGTAGAATCGTAAAACGATACTGTCCCCACATTGTCACTCATACCGTAATAGGTCACCATGGCATACGCTGTCTTGGTAAGGCGTTCAAGGTCGTTAAGGGCTCCCGTAGAAGGCTGTCCGTTGACAATCTCCTCCGCGACTCTTCCTCCAAGCAGCGCACACATCTCGTCCATGAGCTGCTCCTTTGTCTCCAATTTCCTCTCCTCCGGGAGATACCATGCGGCGCCCAGAGCCTGTCCCCGCGGGACAATGGTCACCTTGAAAAGCGGGTTCGCATACTTCAGGAACCAGCTCACAGTAGCATGCCCGGCCTCATGATGGGCAATAGAACGCTTCTCCTCCGGAGTAATGATCATGGTCTTGCGCTCCAGTCCACCCACTATCCTGTCCACAGCATCAAGGAAATCCTGCCTGTCTATCACCTTCTTGTTTCTGCGCGCTGCAGTAAGCGCAGCCTCATTGCAGACATTGGCGATATCTGCACCCGAGAATCCTGGAGTATGCTTGGCAAGAAAGTCAACATCAAAATCCGGCTCAAGTTTAAGGTTCTTCAAGTGGACCTTGAATATTTCCACACGTTCATTAAGGTCAGGAAGGTCGACATGTATCTGCCGGTCAAAACGGCCTGCACGCAAAAGAGCCTTGTCAAGGATGTCGGCCCGGTTAGTAGCGGCAAGAATTATGACCCCGGAATTGGAATCAAACCCGTCCATCTCGGTAAGTAGCTGGTTAAGAGTGTTTTCTCTCTCATCATTTGATGAGAATCCGACATTCTTGCCTCTTGCCCGGCCTACGGCATCGATTTCATCAATAAATACAATACACGGAGACTTTTCCTTCGCCTGACGGAACAGGTCCCTGACCCTTGAGGCACCCACTCCGACGAACATCTCGACAAAATCAGAGCCTGATATGGAAAAAAACGGCACATTGGCCTCTCCTGCAACAGCCTTTGCAAGCAGGGTCTTTCCTGTGCCCGGAGGACCGACCAGCAGTGCCCCCTTCGGAATTTTTCCGCCAAGGGCCGTATATTTTTTCGGATTCTTGAGGAAGTCGACAATCTCCATCACCTCCTCCTTAGCACCCTCGAGCCCAGCCACATCCTTGAAAGACACCTTGATGCTTTCCTTTTCGGCCAGTTTCCCTGTAGATTTGCCCACATTGAAAATGCCGCCAGGACCTCCGCCCCCGTTCATACCCCTGTTCATACCCCTGAACATGAATACCCACATCAAAATTAGGAGCAGCGGGAACAATATCCATTCTAGCAGGCTGCTCCAGAACTTGCTGTCATTCTCGACAACAACCCTGAACCTGTCCGATTCCGGCAAGGTGCTGTTAAGTTCGTCGAAAGTCTCCTCTGGATTAAAACTGCCGGACACCAGGAATATGAAATGCGGTGATTTTTTCGGCACAACACCGCCGAACTTGTCGGCATACTTTGCAAGCCTGTCCGGCTTGATTGTAACACGTCCTTCAAAATCGTTCCTGATGAAAACTATCTCCTTTACATCACCGGCACGGATCTGCTCCTTGACATCACTCCACTCGATCTTCTGGGGATTCGCTCCACCTTGGTTGAAGAACATCCATATTATGCCTATAATGAGGATTATATAGAACCATGAAAAATTAAAGGACATCCGCACAGGTCTTCTCCTCTGCGGATTATTGCCTCCCGATGAAGGCCTGTCATTTCCGGCTGTATTCATTCTTGAAATTAATTAAGATCGGGGATTGCCTATTTGTCGTCAGAATACTCCTTTCTGTCAGCGTCTGCCCACAGATCCTCAAGCCTGTAGAAATCCCTGTACTGTGTCTGGAATATATGCACGACGATATCCCCATAGTCGATTATTATCCACAGGGAATTCTCCCTGCCCTGTGAACGCAGAGGTTTCCTCCCGCATTCGGATATCATCCTGGCCTCTACATTATCGGCTATTGCAGAAACGTTTGTCGTTGATTCGGCACTGCATACAATAAAAAAATCAGATATGGCCGTTCCTATTTTTTTCAGGTCAAGGGATACGACGTCTTTCCCTTTCTTCTCGAGCATTGCGTCTGCTATGACATCAAGTTCGTTCCTATAATCCATGTTTTTTGAATATTCTGATATTAAATTTGCAGTCGCAAATATAAACAAAATCTGCACCAATGAAAAATATGACTGATATTATATGGTATGAAACCATCGATTCCACTAATGAACAGGCAAAGAGACTGTTTCCAGGCCTGACGGGGCTTACTGTAATTGCCGCTAAGGAACAGACTTCAGGGCGCGGGCAGCGTGGGAATACATGGAAAAGCGAGCCGGGCAGCAATCTTACATTCAGTATGATACTCAAACCTGGATGCGGAATGTCAGATGACCTGCCTGCCGACTGCCAGTTTGTCATAAGCGAGGCTGCAGCTTCCGGCGTAAGGGACTTCCTCATCTCGGAAGACGTACAGGCAAAAATCAAATGGCCCAATGATATCTATGTTTCCGACAAAAAGATATGCGGCATCCTCATTGAAAACAGTATAAAGGGCGGAAAGCTGACAGGAAGCATAATCGGCATTGGACTGAACCTGAACCAGGAGGACTTTCCGCCGGAACTTCCGAACCCGGTTTCCCTGTCTATGCTTACAGGGAAAAAATATGTGCCGGAAGACGTATTGGTCAAACTCTCAACAGCGATACTCTGCAGAATGGATGAGGCAGAGCATGACCCGTCCGGACTGATAAGGGAATATGTTCGCTCATTGTACAGGAAAGACACACCAGCCCGCTACAGAGACTGCAGGAGTGGCAGGGAGTTTATCGGGAGCATACGCGGAATATCGGAGAAGGCACTGCTGCAGGTCGAGATGGAAGACGGGGAAACAGAGGAGTTCGATTTCAAGGAAATAAGCTATATCATTTCATAGCTCTCACTGCAGCGGCAGGATCCGCAGCTTTGAATACCGCACTGCCGGCGACAAGTATATCAGCCCCAGCCTCCACCAGGGCAGATGAATTGGAAGGCGAAATTCCTCCGTCCACTTCGATTGTGACACAAAGCCTTCTGCGCCGTATCTCATTCCTTAGCTCCTGTACCCTCGAATAGGTGCTTTCTATGAATTTCTGTCCGCCAAAACCGGCGAACACAGACATTACCAGTACAAAATCGCAGCTCTCCAGATACGGAAATACTTTTTCTACAGGAATGTCCGGATTAAAAGCAATTCCGGCTTTCATTCCGTACGAACGAATGAGTCCCATAACAGAAGCGGGATCCTCCATGACCTCCAGATGTGCACTGAGCATTGCAACGCCTGCATCAGCAAAACGGCCAACATACTTTTCGGGGTGGACTATCATCAGGTGCGCGTCCATGGGCTTTAAGGCCGCCGACGCAATGGCGTCCACCACCGGGAAGCCATAGGATATGTTCGGCACGAAAACTCCGTCCATTATATCAAGATGGAAGATGTCGGCACACGAATTGACTGTTTCCACATCTTTTTCAAGATGAAGAAAATCCGCAGAAAGCATTGAAGGAGCGACCAGTGCCATAACAACTTACCTTGAAGAGCAACCGTATGTCATTATCACATCGTCCAGAAGTCTTACAAATTTGTCAAGAGACTTCAGGTCAAGCCTTTCTCCCGGAGCATGAACTCCTCTCAGGGTAGGACCGAATGAAATCATATCCAGATCAGGGTACTTGTCCAGAAAGAGCCCGCACTCCAGTCCTGCATGAATGGCCCTGACTGTCGGATCTGTGGAAAACAGTTTCCTGTAGGACTGTCTGCACACCTCAAGAAGGGCGGAATCCATGTTCGGCTTCCAGCCCGGATATTCAGACTCGTGGCTCACACTTGCTCCGGCCAGTCTGAAGCAGGCTTCTACCTTTGCAGCCGCATATCTGCATTCCGAAATGACCGATGAGCGCTGGCTTGTACCCACACGTATCATTCCAGGGGCTTGCATCTTGACGGAGGCAAGGTTGGAGGATGTCTCCACAAGGCCAGGTATATCCATGCTCATCGCCAGTACTCCGTGCGGGGCTGCAAGCATTGAAGATACAAGCGCATAAGCGACCGGAGTCTCTATTGAAACGTCAGGACCGCCAACGACATGTGATACATCAACGCGGATATCCGGATCTGATACCGAGAATTCAGACCTGAGGTCATTGCCGAAATTTCTGAACCGTCCGGCAGTCTGTCCGGGATCCGGTACGGAAATGACAGCTTCAGCCTCGCGTGCAATCGCATTCCTCTTGTTGCCGCCGTCTATGGAACAGAGCCCGAAACCGTACTCGCTCTCGTTGTAAAGAAACCTTGCAAGCTGCTGGACAGCATTACAGCGTCCTTTGTTTATGTCATCACCGCTGTGACCACCCAATCCATTGTAAATCTTTATTTTTAACAAATGTGTTTCAGGTGGTAACTTTTGTGTTTTATATTCAAATACTGCAGTAGTGTCAATGCCTCCGGCACATCCGACAAACAGTTCTCCCTCGTCTTCTGAATCCAGGTTGATAAGCACCTTTCCTGAAATAAAATCCGGCTCAAGCGCATTTGCCCCGTCCAGGCCTGTCTCTTCGGCGACAGTAAAAAGGCATTCTATACGTCCCGTCTCTGCTGGATCTTCAAGGGCAGCGAGAGCAGCAGCCATACCAATACCGCAGTCGGCACCGAGTGTTGTGTCCTTTGCTATCATCCAATCATCTTCGATAACATACCTGATCGGGTCCTTGGAGAAATCATGGTCCACACCGGAATTCTTCTCGCACACCATGTCAGAGTGGCTCTGCAGGACTATGACCGGCACATCCTCCTTTCCAGCTGCAGCTTCTTTGATGATAAGTACATTTCCGACCCTGTCCGTCCTGCACTGCAGAGAATGTGATGCAGCGAATGCCTGCAGATATGCAATAATCTGTTCTTCATGTCCGGATTCACGTGGAACCCGGGTAATTTCCTTGAAAATCTCAAGTACCCTGTCTGATTTCATATATGATAGATTTAAGGAGCAGATTACCTTACAGGCACGAGCATTTTCTCTATGTCGGTAACATACTGCTTGAAACTCTTGTCTATGGTCATCAGATCGGAAACTGTCGTACAGGCATGCAGTACGGTCGCATGGTCCTTTCCGCCGAGTTCAGCCCCAATAGTCGCAAGTGAACAGTTGATAAGGTTCCTGCTGACATACATGGCTATCTGCCTGGCCTGGACAATCTGACGTTTCCTTGACTTGGAAAGCAAGGTGTCGCGGGTGATGCTGAAATAGTCGCACACGGCTTTCTGCACTTTGTCTATAGTTATGTCAATCTCCTTCTCCCCAACTATATTCTCCGTAATATGTTCCGCCATCTCCACAGTCACTTCCTTATGGGCCAGGGTAGCATTTGCTATAAGTGAAATCAAAGTACCTTCAAGTTCACGGAAGTTGGACGTCACCCTTGTTGCAAGATAGATAAGGACATCATCGTTTATAGACACACCTTCCCTGAAGCTCCTTGCTTTCAGCATGGCAAGACGTGTAGCAAAATCCGGCCTGGTAAGTTCCACCGAAAGCCCCCACTTAAGACGGGACAAAAGCCTTTCCTCAAAATTCTGCAAGTCAACAGGGGGCCTGTCAGAAGTAAAGACAAGCTGCTTGCCGGACTGGTGAAGGTGATTGAAGATATGGAAGAACGCATTCTGCGTACCTGGTGAAACAAGTTCCTGGATGTCGTCCACAATCAGGACATCCATCTTCATATAGAAAGCAAGGAAGTCCACAAGCTTGTTCTTTACACTGACTGCATCCATATACTGGGTCTTGAACCTGTTCGCCGAGACATAAAGGACCACAAGCTCCGGATGCTTTTCCTTTATTGCAATCCCGATTGCCTGTGCCAGATGTGTCTTTCCGAGCCCTGGGCCTCCAAAAAGAAAGAGAGGATTGAACGGAGTCTTCCCCGGGGAATCAGAAATGCTCTCACCGGCTGTCACACCCATCTTGTTGCACTCACCTTCAATAAGGTTGCCGAAACAGTATATAGGATTAAGCTGTGGATTCACCTGCACCCTATGGACAGCCGTTCCAGGAAACACAATCGGCCCGGGGTTCGCAGCCTGCGAGCAGGAGCTCGAGATATTGATTGCCCTGTTTACAGGAGCATGGCCATGCGCAGCAGGGTACGTCATAGGCGGCTGAACAGTTACAGGCTTGACCATATACTGTAGCTTTGCTCCCGCACCGAGCTCCCTTTTCAGGGTTTTCTTGAGGACGTCAAGGAAACAGTCTTCCAGATATTCACGGAAAAACTCTGTAGGGACTTCGACGGTAAGGGTTGAATCTACCAGAGAAACGGGCCTTATAGGCTTGAACCACACTGCAAACTGCTGCGGCTCGACTATCTGCTCGATAATCTTAAGACAGTTGTTCCATACAAGTGTGTGTTTCTCTGAAAGCATGTGAATCTGATGTCAGGTTAAATACTACAAGTTTGTCTCAAAACGGTTACAAAGGTGGTGAAAAAAAACTGATAAATTTTTCTATTTGCTATTGCTTATTATCTTTTTTTTACATCAGATTAATTTTTATTTTGCATTTATGTATTTTAATAAATATCTCATTTTCAATATTTTACAAAACATCAAAACATCCAAATATCAAATAATCACAACCATAGCAATTTTGAAAAATTCAAAATTAAGATATTTGTAGGAACTGTTTGATAATCCGCTCAGAATATAGAAATCCTGATATATTTTTTAGGATTTTCTTCGATTTTTTTCAAAAGACTGTCCGCATCGGAAATCAGGGACTCCAGAGAATCATATACCTTCCTGTCAGAAAGAAGCCTTCCGACAGTCCCGTCAGGATCCTTTAGGCTTTCCATCAATTCTGTGAACGAAGTTACCAGACCCTCTATGTCAGCCCTGCCCAATGATTCCGTAACACAATTCACCCCTGACATTGCACTGTCGGCTTTGACTGCAATGGAATCCAGCCTGGAGCTGAAAGCGACAAGGTTGTCAACAAAGAGGGATAGTTCGTCAGAGCGCCCTCCGACAGCAGCGGAAATCTTCTGAGCCTCTCGCATGGTCCTGTCAAGGCTTTCGAGGATGTTCTGTACCGACTCCCTGTTATCCCTGTCAAGCAAAGAGTTCAATGACACAGCCACAGAATCCAGGTTCACTACGGCACTTTCCACCTTCGTCAGTAACGGGACCACCTGCCTTGAAATTGAAGAGAGCATGTCCATCTGCAAAGCGGGGGAAAGAAGCGCGCCGTCAGAAACCGTTTTCCCGGATACACCCTGTTCTATGAGAACAGCCTTGCCCCCCATTATGTCACGGCTGTAGATAGTCATTCTCGAATCCTCCGGAATACGGAATTTTTTCAGGACAGAGCAGGTTACATCAAAACGGTCCGTCCGTGGGTCATACTCGACAGAAGTGACAGCCCCCGCCTTAAAGCCTTTAATATAGACCGGGTCTGAGGGGACCAGCCCTGCAACATTGTCATAAGACGATCTGACGGACATTTCCCTGTTGAAGATATCCTTGCCACGCAGGAAATTAATGACAAAGAACGATATCAAAAGTACTGTCAGTACAAAGATTCCTATTTTGAATTCTCTGCTAAACTTTTTCATTATGATATTTTTTTCAAGTCCAATGCAGGGCTAATTTAATTCATTTCACGATACAAGATACTCCCTGATCCGGATTTAATCGCGCAAGACTGTCCCGTTTTCGATTTTTACGACAAAGGACCCGGGGAATTTTTTTGACACTGTCCTGAAATCCGCACGGACCGTCTGCTCAGAGCCCGACACGCATATAATATATTTATATAGGTGTCCATCCAGGACAATTACCGGGCTGTATCCCTTGAAAGATTTGTCAGAGGCCGGTATTTCCCGGCTCGCCGCCATAATCTGTATACCGTATGCCCTGCCTGATGACGGCATTCCCGCTATTGTCGGCTGGCTGCGCTGGGTCGCCCCTGCCTGGGTAAGCCCTGAAGATGAATAGTCCAGGCTGTTGTCATATTTGGCCTTGAATTTACTGAATGCATTGAAAAGGCGGCCTGCTATCTGTGAACGACCTTTCTCCGAGGTAAGCACTTTCAGGTCTGCACTGTTTGAGATGAATCCGAGTTCCAGAAGAACAGCCGGCATTGCCGTCTTCCACAAGACGAAGAAAGAATCCTGCGAGACTCCCCTGTTCCTGTTTATCGGCCCACCGTCCAGGGCCTGGACCACTTCTCCGGCAAACAGCAGGCTCTGCTCATAATACGCATTCTGCATAAGGCTGAAAAAAATGAATGACTCCGGATCGTTTGGGTCGAAACCCTGGTATTTGGTAGTATAGTCATCTTCAAGAAGGATAACGGAGTTTTCCCTCCGGCACAGGTCCATGTTTCCCCGGAAAAGGTCGCTGTCCTTTCCGCTGGCACGTCCGAATATATGCGAAGAGAATCCGCTCGGAGACGAGCTGGTATTTGCATTTATATGTATCGATATGAACAGGTCGGCGTTGTTCCTGTTGGCTATGTCGGCCCTTTCATTCAATGTAAGATATCTGTCGGTCAGCCTTGTGTAATAAACCTTGACTTCAGGGTACTCTGCCTTTATCTTCTGCCCCAGGAGCTTCGCTATGGAAAGCGTCAGGTCCTTTTCATATGTCCTGCCATCCTTGCTCACGCAACCGGCATCCTTGCCGCCGTGTCCTGCATCTATGACAACAGTCCCCAGTTTCGGTTTCGGAGATCCTCCGATCCCCTCTGCTGAGCAGCCGGCTCCGGTCAAATCATAAATAACAGCCATGCACATTGCGGCCAGGACATATTTTAAACCCATAATTGACAGTCTCTGTTTTGCAATTTTTGAAATAAGTATTACTTTTGCATCTTGCAAAAATATGAAAAATTTGCGGAATAAGCATATATCTATGGAGAAGCTGATATTCGGGACTGTCCTGTTCCTGATTATCAGCTCATTCACTGTTTTACCTCAGGATGACAGGAGGTCCAGGCGCAAAAGGATGAAAGATGCCGCCAGGACGGAGTATGCAGTCAATGATACCGTGCAGCTGTCGGATTCGGTGCTTGCAGCCACGGATTCCATTGCATTTGCCGACTCTGTCGCACGCGCCGATTCAATAGCGCTGCAGGGAAAGAGCTCCCTTGAAAGACCGGCCTTCTCCACTGCCAGGGACTCCATCGTCGAAGACTTCACCGACGGAAAAAGGATGATCTACTACTACGGGGATGTGACAGTGACATATGGCAATATGAAACTTTCTGCAGATTACATGGAATATGACCTTCAGACTCAGACCGTATTTGCCAGGGGCACGACAGACTCGACAGGGGCAGTGACCGGGCTTCCTAAAATGGAGGACAACGGAAAGACGTACGAAATGGAAGAGGTCAGATACAATTTCGACACTCGCAAGGCACGCATCACAAACATGATAACCCAGGAGCAGGAAGGGATCCTGCACGGGAAGAACATAAAGATGATGCCGGACCAGTCAATCAATATCACAAACGGCAAGTACACCGTATGCGACTGCGAGCATCCGCATTACTATCTGCACCTTTCAGCGGCAAAAGTGATGACAAAGCCATCGCAGAAAACCGTCTTCGGGCCTGCCTGGCCTGTTGTTGAAGATGTTCCGATGTTTCCTATTGTGCTACCTTTCGGCTTTATCCCGCAGCGTCCAGACAGGGCCACTGGACTGCTTATGCCGACATTCGGAGAAGAGAGCGCACGAGGTTTTTATCTGAGGGATCTGGGTATGTACTTCGTGCTTGGAGACTATTTCGATGTTTCACTCACCGGAGACATCTATACTCTAGGATCATGGGCAGTTGACTTGAATTCCAGGTATAAGGTGAATTACAAGTTCAGCGGAAACCTGGCCGTCACATATTCCAACGACCAGACAGGAGAAAGAGGAAGCTCAGACTTCTTCCAGACAAGGAACTTCGGTATAAGATGGAGCCATTCACAGGATTCCAAGGCACGTCCAGGAACGACATTCAGTGCATCGGTGAACTTTTCCAGCCCGTCGAACAGCAGATACAATTCAAGCTCTGTCGAGGAAGCACTGCAGAACCAGATATCATCTTCAATATCATACTCCAAGAACTGGAATGGAAAGATGAACCTGTCTGTGAATGCCCTACACAGCCAGAACTCCAGGGACAGCTCGTATTCGTTCACCCTGCCTAACCTTACATTCTCCGTGAGCCGTTTCTATCCTTTCAAGAGGAAGAACCGTGTAGGGAAAGAAAAATTCTACGAGGAATTCTCACTCGGCTACAGCACTACGCTGCAGAACAAGATAAACTTCAAGGCATCCGAATTCAACCAGCCTGGATTCTGGGACAAGTTCCAGAACGGCATGACACATAATTTCCAGATAGGACTTCCCAATTTCTCGCTTTTCAAATACATCACAGTGACCCCGAGCATCACCTACGGCATGAACTGGTTCTTCAACAAGACAGAACGCTACTACAATGAAGAGACGGACAGTGTTGAAGAAAAGGAGGCCGGGCAGTTCGGCACATTCGGCACCACCCACAACTATTCCGGAAGCGTCTCCATGAGTACCAGGCTGTACGGTATGTTCAATTTCGGCAGACACCGGAAGATACAGGCGATCAGGCATGTGGTCTCACCGAGCCTTTCATTGTCTTTCAGTCCGGAAAAGGGTACATACTTCAACGGATGGAGGACACTGACATATACCGACAAGGACGGAGTGCAGCACAGCGAGGACTACAACATATATTCCGGCCAGATCTATTCACCGCCGAGCAAGGGAAAGACAGCCAGCATGAGAATCTCTATCGGCAACAATCTTGAAGCGAAAGTCAGGGATTTGCGTGACACCACCGGTACCGGGACAAAAAAAGTTAAGCTCATTGACCAGCTAAACTTGTCAACTGGTTATAACTTCCTTGCCGACTCACTGAACCTCAGCAACATAGGTCTCACCATGTCTACATCAGTATTCGGCAAGGTCGGTATCAGTGCAAATGCCAATTTCGACCCTTATGCAATAGATGAACGCGGCCGGAAGATCAACAAGTTCAATGTCCAGACAGAAGGATGGGCCAAGCCTGTACGTCTGACAAATGCCAGCGCTTCTCTTTCATATTCCTTCTCGGGAGAGGGCAAGATAAACGGCAACGACGGTTCCGGAGGAGGCGGCAATGCCCCGGCCGATAACTATACAAGAGTATACTACCATCCCGTAACCGGGGAATATATCCCTGGAGGATGGCTGTATTACATGAATCCGAATGCACCGTGGTCGGTGAACATCAACTATTCATACAACTACAGCCGCAGCTACCAGTACTCAAACGACCACCTCATCACGAACCACCGCCATACGCAAACGCTCGGGCTCTCCGGAAACGTAAAGATCACACCGTCTCTGTCGATTAACCTTACAACCGGTTTCGACCTCATGGCCATGAAAATGACTACTACACAGCTCAGTGCCCAGTATGACCTGCACTGTTTCAATATTTATGTGTCCTGGGTGCCGAACGGCCAGTGGGAATCATGGAGCTTCCGCATTTCCGCCAATGCGGCTGCTCTTGCAGACCTGCTCAGATTCAAGAAAAGCAGCAGCTACTGGGACAATAATTTCTAGAGAGCGTTGTTTTTCTGATATTTTTATTTATCTTTGCAGTGTCTGAGCGTATTTTACGCATTATTCTGGTCATCTATACTGGCCAAATTCCCATTTTACAGATTCAGATATTTTTATACACATTCGATTAAATATGCACAAGATTTTTGAGCTGAAAGAGATGGATGACGACAAACTCCGCGGCATTGCGGAAGAACTCGGCATTAAAGGGGCGAAAAAGAAGGACAAGGAGACTCTCATCTATGACATCATGGACAAGGAGGCTGTCATCGACTCGCAGAAAGCACCGGAAAAGGTGGTGAAGAAACGCGGCAGGCCGCGCAAGGCGGCAGCCGATGCTGAACAGCCGCAACAGGATACAATACAGAAAAACCAGCCGGCATCACAGCCTCAGGCCGCCGACGAGGACAAGCTCCCCAAAAAACGCGGACGCAAGCCGAAATCGGCTCAGCAGGAGACTCCGGCCCCGGCGGAGAGCAAAGAGCCGCTCCAGCCGCAGCAGGAGCAGAGCCAGGGGGAGGCAAGACGCCAGATGAAACCGAAAGGCCGCAAGAAGGATGCGCAGAACAAGCCGGAGATGCAGCAAGCCCCGGAAATACAGCTGAATACGGAAAACCAGCAGAAGCCTGCATCAGCGCCTAAAAACAACGAAACCCAGTCTGAAGATCACCAGACAGAAAACCAGCCGGCCGGTCAGGCCAACCAGGCAAGTCAGCCAGTACAGAACATTCAGAGCAATCAAGGCGGACAGAACAACGGACAGCCGGGATACCAGCAGCAGGGCATGAGGCAGCAGGCCACACTGCGGGACAGAAAAGAAAGGCTCCAGTACATGCAAAGGTCCGCACAGCAATACCAGCCGCAGAGACAGCAGGTCCAGCAGCCGAAAATAGAATTTGACGGAGTAGTGGAAGCTACAGGCGTACTCGAAATAATGCCGGACGGCTACGGGTTCCTCAGGTCCTCCGACTACAACTATCTTAACTCCCCTGATGACATATACGTTTCCCAAGGGCAGATCAAATCGAATGCCCTGAAAACAGGCGACACCGTGACGGGAGAAATAAGGCCGCCTAAGGAAGGGGACAAATATTTCCCTCTCGTCAGGATAAAATATATCAACGGGCGCACACCGGAATTCATTCGAGACAGGGTGCCTTTCGATTTCCTTACGCCGCTTTTCCCTAATGAAAAATTCACATTGATCGGGAACGGACACAACGACCTCTCCTGCCGTGTAGTAGACATGTTCACCCCTATAGGCAAAGGGCAGAGGGGACTGATCGTGGCACAGCCGAAAACTGGTAAGACCATGCTCCTCAAATCCATAGCGAACGCCATAGCGGACAACCATCCTGAAGCCTACATGATCGTCCTCCTCATAGACGAGAGGCCGGAAGAGGTTACGGACATGGCCCGCAGCGTAAAGGCGGAAGTGGTGGCATCCACATTCGACGAGCCTGCGGAAAGACATGTCAAAGTGGCGAATATGGTGCTTGAAAAGGCAAAGAGAATGGTGGAGTGCGGCCATGACGTAGTGATTTTCCTTGACTCTATCACCAGGCTTGCAAGGGCATACAACACAGTACAGCCGGCTTCCGGGAAAGTACTCTCCGGAGGTGTGGATGCAAATGCACTTCATAAGCCTAAACGTTTCTTCGGCGCTGCCAGGAATATTGAAAATGGTGGTTCGCTCACAATCCTCGCCACAGCACTCACCGACACAGGTTCCAAAATGGACGATGTGATCTTCGAGGAGTTCAAGGGAACGGGTAACATGGAGCTGCAGCTTGACAGGAAACTCGCCAACAAGCGTATATTTCCGGCGGTGGACGTGACATTGAGCAGCACCAGACGTGATGACCTGCTCTATACCCAGGAACAGAGCAACAGGATATGGATACTGCGCAACTATCTTGCTGACATGACTTCCGTAGAAGCTATGGAATTTCTCAAGGACCGCATGGAAAAGACAGTATCCAATGAAGAGTTCCTGATAACCATGAATGGTGACAAACTCAAATGACGGAAACAGAAAAGCATCCGCTTGAACCTTTTTTGCCGGAAGCTGCCAGGATACTAATGCTTGGCAGCTTTCCGCCTAAAAGGGAAAAATGGTCTATGGACTTCTTCTATCCCAATTTCATAAATGATATGTGGAGAATTTTAGGGATTGTGTTTTTCGGAGACAGGGACCGCTTTATAGCACAGGACAGGAGGCACTTTGACAAAAGCAGAATAGCATCTTTCTGCCGGGAGCGTCATATCGCCCTGTACGATACCGCCATAGAAGTAATACGGCATAAGGGGAATGCCTCCGACAAATTTCTTGAGGTTGTCTCACCAACTGACATTGAGTCGTTGCTGGACAAGATACCGGACTGCCACACCATAGTGACCACAGGAGAAAAGGCAACTGAAATACTCTGTGCATTACTCGGGTGTGTAAGGCCCAAGACCGGCAGTTCAGTGGAGTTCACAACAGGCAGCGGGCGAGCAATGACATTCTACCGGATGCCCTCATCTTCAAGGGCATATCCTCTGTCATTGGATAAAAAAGCCTGCATATACAGAAAAATGTTCGAAAAAGAAGGATTTCTCCCTCCGTTGAAGGAATTTACCATCTGACAAGCTTTATTTGCCTGTCTCCAGGCTTCAATAGAAACATCATACATGCATGCAAAAAAAATGAGCCGTCGCCGCTCACGCGGGGACCACTCATACTAACCACATAATTAATAACACTAAAACTAATAACCAATAAGTCGAGGTGCCAAGCAGAATCGAACTGCTGTGCATGGTTTTGCAGACCATTGCCTAACCACTCGGCCATAGCACCTTGTCTGTAAAAGAACTTCTTTTTATTTTGCGGATTGCAAAGATAGTACCTTTTTCAGAAAATCCAAAATTAATTTCTGGTTTAAGGCATCTTTCATTCTTTAGCCTCATTCTACATAAAGAAGCAGCCCCTTCAGATATTCCCCCTCCGGATGGTAGATGTTCACGGAATGGTCCGCCGGCTGGTTCAGCCTGTCAAGAATCCTGACACTCCTGCCTGTCTGTGCTGCGGCAGAAAAGACCGCCAGAGCAAAAGCCTCCTTGTCCACCACTTGCGAGCAGCTGTAGGTAAAGACGAAGCCTCCGGGAGCAACCTTTGAGATAGCCTGCGCATTAAGCCTCTGGTAGGCCCTGAGCGCATTCTTCAGTGCCCCCCTGTGCTTGGCAAAAGCCGGAGGGTCCACTATCATCAGGTCATATTTTCCTTCAGGGACCTCTTTCAGGAAATCCATCGCATCGCAGCAATAGCCAGTATGCATCTGCGGGTCAAAGCCGTTCAGCCCGACATTCCTCGCCACCATCTCTATAGCCTTTGCGGAACTGTCCACAGAATCCACATGAACAGCGCCTCCAGCAAGAGCATAGATGGAAAATCCGCCTGTATAGCAGAACAGGTTCAGGACATTGCGCCCTTTTGAGTATCTTTCTACCATAGCCCTGTTCTCCCGTTGGTCGAGAAAGAATCCTGTCTTCTGGCCGGACATCCAATTGACCAGGAACTTATGACCGTTCTCTATAACTGTGGCTTCGTCAGCAGCAAATCCTTCTCTCCTGTAAAGATACCCGTCCACCAGGTCCAGTCCGGCCTTGAAAGGAGCCGTAGAGGAACTCTTGTCATACACGGCTTTCAGGCTGTCTCCATAAACATTCTTCAATGCGTCAGAAATCCGCTTCCTGCTTCTGAACATGCCTGCTGAATGCGCCTGCATGACACATACGCCGTCATAGTAATCGACAATGAGACCTGGCAGATTGTCCCCTTCGCCATGGACAAGCCGGTAACAGTCAGTCAGCAATCCATGGGCCTGTCCTTCAGAGGGCATCCAAGCAAGACCTGCTGCAATACGCACATCCAGTGCCCTGCGAATCATTGTCTCCCAAAAATCAGGACTGTTCACGTCAGAATCAAAGCTAAGCACCCGCACAGCAATAGACCCGACCTGATAATGCCCTGCTGCAAGAAAAGTCCCGTCAGATGCATAGACCCCTACCATATCGCCTTCCGCGGGATTACCCGCAATTTGGGCTATCGCGCCTGAAAAGACCCACGGATGGAAACGTCTGAGAGATTCCTCCCTCCCCTTCTTCAAAAAAATCTTAACCATAATGATCTCTACCGTTCTCTGGAGGACTGCAGAAGCCTAAGGTACATTTCCCGGCAGACCCATGCATCGGTGGCAGCATACTTCTCCTGCGCATCCGACAGGATGTCCGCCTCCCAGTTTGAAAGCTGCTGGGATTTGGATATCTTGAACCCCAGGATGATTGCAGTCATCTTTTTTACGCTTTTGTCCCGTATCCCATAATCGGCAACCATCTTCTGGAGGTCGACAAAGGATTTAGGAGTGAATCCGGCATATCTCTGCAAACCGCGAATGTCATCATTGATGGCAGCCCCCACCTTTATTATCCTTTCATTCGCCAGCAGATTGCACAGTCTGCGGTGCATTCCTATATTCTTGATTCTGAAAAGGTAAGCCTTTTCAGGACCTGAAAGCTGAAGAAGCGCAACACCGTAGCGAGGCTGATCAGGAGAAAAGCATGGCCGCGTTTCAGTGTCAAAGCCTATGATTTTCTGACTCCTGAGATAATTGACGGCTCTGTTGAATTCCGCCCCCACAGTATCAATAATATATATTTTACCTGGGAAACTGGCAAGATCCAGTTTCTCCAGGTCTTCAGCAGATATGCTTTCTCTAAAATGCACCATTCAATTAAAAGAACAACAATTCACGGTACTTTGGCAATGGCCACATCTCGTCATCAACTACCATCTCCAGATGGTCGGCACTGTATCTTACCTTGTCCATAAGATCCTTGACCTCATGGGAATAGACCTTTGCCCTTTCGGCTATATCCTCTATCTTGTTAGCCTTCTTGCGGGCTTCCACAAGTGCCTCGACATCTCGTGAAATAGCATTTGTCAGGCAGGATATGTTCTTGAGGGTGGCGAATTCGGAAGAACACAGGCTCTTGTACTCCTCGCCGAAAATCTCCTTGACACCGCGGACATTCTCGATGAGGATGTTCTGGTATCTCACCGCCGCCGGAAGCACGTGGTTAAGGCAGATGTCACCTATGACACGGGCCTCGATCTGGAGCTTCTTCACGTATGTCTCATTAAGCACTTCGAAGCGTGCCTCCACCTCGTTAGGAGCGAGAATCCCGAGCTCGGAGAAGAGGTCTATGGTCTTTTTCTCATGATATACCTCGTAAGCCTCCGGGACATTCCTTACGGCACGGAGTCCGCGGCGCCCGGCCTCTTCCTCCCATTCCTTGCTGTACCCGTTCCCCTCGAACATGATGTCCTTGGATTCATGGATGAATTTGCGCACGGTGTTCATCACGGCGGTAGACACGTCCTCCCCTGTGGCGGTCAGAGCATCTACCTCCTTCCTGAACTGCCTGAGGCTCTGGGCCACGATGGCGTTCAGTATATAAGTAGCTGAAGCTACGTTCATTGATGAACCGAGGGCACGGAACTCGAACCTGTTGCCGGTGAATGCGAACGGGGATGTCCTGTTGCGGTCCGTATTGTCCGGGAATATTTCAGGGATTGAGTTGACTATCTTTATCGACTCAAGTCCGGCTTCGGATTCAGGCATTGTCTCCATATTCTCTATTGCCTTGAAAATGCCGTACAGTGTAGAGCCGGAGAATATCGACATAACTGCAGGAGGAGCCTCATGGCCGCCGAGACGGTATGAATTGCTCAGGGACGCCACACTGGTCATCAGGAGGAAGTGGTGCTCATAGACGGCATGTACGACTGCCGCATAGAAAGAAAGGAACTGGAGGTTCTTGTTCGGGGTCTTGCCCGGTGAAAGGAGGTTCACCCCGGTATCGGTCACCATGGACCAGTTGCAGTGCTTGCCGGAGCCGTTCACTCCGTCGAAAGGCTTCTCGTGGAAGATGACCTTCAGGTGATGCTTCTCTGCCACTTTCTGCATGATGATCATCAGCATCATATTCTGGTCGATGGCCTTGGTGGCGCTACAGAATACGGGGGCACATTCGAACTGGTTGGGAGCCACCTCATTGTGCCTTGTCTGAAGAAGGATACCGAGCTTGTACGCCTCTGTCTCAAAGTCCTTCATGAAAGCGCTGACCCTGGAAGGGATGGCACCGAAATAGTGGTCCTCAAGCTGCTGGTCCTTGGCCGATGTGTGGCCTATAACGGTGCGGTTGCACAGGACGAGGTCAGGCCTTGCGCTGTAGAGAGACTCGTCCACAAGGAAATACTCCTGCTCGAGCCCGAGGTTGACCTCCACGCTCTTTACAGACTCGTCGAAAAGGTTCGCCACGGAGGTGGCAGCATCGCTGAGAGCCTGCAGCGATTTCAGATTAGGCACCTTCGTATCCAGCGCCTCTCCGGTATATGAAACGAAAACCGACGGAATGCACAGAGTCCCGTCGAGCAGAAAAACAGGGGATGACGGATCCCAGGCTGAATAGCCACGTGCTTCGAAAGTGTTCCTCAATCCTCCGTTAGGAAAACTGGATGCATCCGGCTCCTGCTGGACAAGCGCGCTTCCGTTGAATTTTTCAAATGGTTTCCCGTCTTTTACCGCAATGAAAGCCTCATGCTTTTCGGCGGTAGCATCAGTAAGCGGCTGGAAAAGGTGCGTGTAATGCGTCGCCCCATTCTCTATCGCCCAGGCCTTCATGCCGGAAGCGATCTCGTTTGCGACTTCCCTGTCGATTTTGCCGCCGAACTTAACTGCAGACAGAACAGCCTCATAAGCCTGCTGGGACATGTACCCTCTCATCTTGTCGAGGTCAAACACATTCCGGCCGAAATAATGTGAAACCGGCCCGTCTTCAACATAAAAACGCTCCGTCTTGTGCGAAGCAGCTTCATTCAAAGCTCGTTGTCTAAATGCAGCCATAAAACAAAAGAAATTAATTTATAAGAACGACCGCAAAGGTAAGTAAAAAATGTTAACTTTGTCGGCGTTTAAAAAATTTATAAAAACAATTCGTCATGGTCAATATTTCCCAGAAAGCCCAGCTCATGCCGGCATCTGCAATCCGGAAGCTGATTCCGCTGTCGGACGCCGCAAAGAAACAAGGAGTCAAAGTCTACCATCTGAATATGGGGCAGCCGGATTCAAAGATAAATTCACCGGAATGCGCTCTCGATGCTGTAAGGAACTACAAAGGCGTGAACATCCCGTACTCAAACTCCGCCGGTCTGATCGAGCTCCGGGAAGGACTTGTGAACAAATATTACAAGAAGATAGGCATCAATATAGAGGTGCCTGAGCTCCTGGTGACTGTCGCAGGCAGCGAGTCTGTGCTCATGTCGCTGGAAATCACCTGCAACGCAGGCGATGAAGTGATAGTCCTCGAGCCTTTCTATACCAATTACAATACTTTCGCCTTCATGAACGAAATCACCCTGAAGGCAGTCCCTACCGACATCCGTAACGGGTTCCAGCTCCCTCCTGTCGAGGAATTCGAAAAGGCCATCACCGACAGGACAAAGGCCATCCTCATCTGCAATCCTGGCAACCCTACGGGCACCCTCTATTCAAAGGAAAGCATGCTCGCCCTCGGCGAAATAGTCAAGAAGCACGACCTTTTCCTGATATCTGACGAGGTGTACAGGGAATTCTGCTACACGGACGAGCCGCATTTCTCTGCAATGAACATCCCTGGTGCGGAACAGAACGTAATCCTCATCGATTCAGTTTCAAAAAGATACAATATGTGCGGAGCCCGCGTAGGCTGCATCGTTTCCCACAACAAGGATGTCATGACCGCCGCCTTGAAATATGCACAGGCCCGCCTCTGCCCTCCTGTCCTCGGCCAGATCGCTTCAATCGGGGCCCTCGACACAACGGACGAATATCTTCAGGACGTAAGGGCAGAATATATCCGCAGGCGTAACTACATGATTGAGAACCTCAATAAAATTCCAGGAGTGTTCACTCCTATGCCGATGGGTGCATTCTACACTGTAGCCGAACTTCCTGTGGATGACACGGAGAAATTCGCACGCTGGATGCTTGAGGAATTCAGGTACAACGGAGAGACCACAATGGTGACCCCTGCCGCCTCCTTCTTCAAGACCCCGGGCAAGGGAAAGAACTATGCAAGAATAGCATACGTACTTGAGATCCCTGAACTTGAAAAAGCACTGAAATGCCTTGCCGAAGGCTTGAAGGCATATCCTGGGAAGACAAACTGAACATTCGGACTGCATCCGCCATATACAGAGGCTGTGCTTCAGAATTCATTTTTTGAGGCACAGCCTTAAATTCTGACAAGGAACAAAAGACGCAAGGCCTTTAAAATGAATAAAAAAGAATTGCTGACATGAATGCAGCAGCGAAGTAGTCTGTTCGTAAGGAATTATATTTCAGACAGCAACCGGTATGGTCGGACTAGAGTGAACCGGAAACATGTTTCCAGGGTCTTCCAGCTGAATCTTATCCGCATTCATAGTCTCTGCAACGGGTGTCTGCCGTCTCAATTTCCAGTGTAGAATGACGTATTCCCGCATCCGAGAGCCTGTGCTTGACACTGTCCTTTATTTCTTCCATGCGTCCGATATCGGAGATGACAACATGTGCCGTCAAAGCCGCCTCCGTGGTGCTGATAGGCCATATATGCAGATGGTGGACACCAGCAACTCCCGGCTCGTCCGATATCATGGACTTTATGTTGTCAGGGTCAATATTCTCAGGAACGGCATCTATGGACATCCTGAGACTTTCTACAAGCAGTTTCCAGGTGGAAAAAAGTATGACAGCGGCGACCACCAGTCCTACGATAGGATCTATAGCAGTGAAGCCTGTGACGGTGATTATTATTCCGGAGACGACCACACCGACGGAAACAAGCGTATCTGCCGCCATGTGCAGAAAAGCCCCTCTAGTGTTGATGTCATGCTTCTGCTGTTTCATCAGCATGAGTGCAGTGATTCCGTTTACCAAGATACCGGCTGCGGCTGTCCAGATCACGGCAGCCCCGTCTACCGGAGCAGGGTCTCTGAACTTACGTATGCTCTCTGATATGATGGCTCCGACGGCAACCAGAAGTATGATAGCGTTCAGCAGTGAAATAAGCACTGATGTCTTGCGGTATCCGTATGTGAATTTCCTGGTGGCCCGTGACATAGAAAGCCTGAATGCCAGCATGGCCAGGAGAAGGCTGAATACATCGCTCAGGTTGTGCCCGGCATCAGACAGCAGGCCAACTGAATCCGACAGAAACCCTGTTGCCGCCTCCACTGCAACAAACAGCAGGTTCAGCACAATGGCGATGACATATATACCATTAAGGGATGTGACTGCATGCACATGTCGATGATGACGGTCAGCTGGATTCATTGTTTCGTCTCCTTTTCTACTTACGCCGCAAATGTACAAGTCTCCTGGCACAACCTGGTTGCAAATTGTGCTTATACCTGAACATAAGATAGATTATCCTTTCATGCAATATCCTTAATGTCAAGTGATTAAAAATGCCTGAATGAAAATCTCCAGCAAGTTTCTTCGCAAACCTTATACGTTCTGCACTTTGGCGGAAAGTATGCGAGGTGGAATACCTGCCCACAGCGATTTTGCACCAGTATACTATGGATGGGAGTGACGGATACATTCTTCCAGCCCGTCCCTTTCCGGTCCCGGCATCCAGCAGACCGTATATCGAATTCACTACTTTAATAAAGGAATCCGGGGCAAAATCGTATTTAGAATAAAATCCTGCAGGGAAAAAGTAATTGTACCCGTAATGCGGGACATATACTACCCGGCGGATTACGGTAAGATACTCCAACACGAACAGCTCATCCTCGAAAATACGGCATGTCTCATCGAACCGCAACGATGCCTTTTCAATCCAGGATCTGATGAAAAGCTTATTCCAGACGAAACTCAAAAGTCTGGCATTTATGGTCTTCTCAAGGATTTCACTGACGGAAGAAATGGTGAGCGGGACATTTGTCTCCAGCCCGATATCCTCCTCTTTCTTCCCCTTTTCAGTGACCTCATAATATATATGGTATCCGCATATGACCATATCCCCATCCTCTGCCGCCTGCCTCATTGCCCTGAGCCAGTCTGCATCGGCATAATCATCACTGTCACAGAATGCGACATATCTCCCGCGCGCATTGTCCAATCCCAGATTGCGGGCTGATGACACCCCTCCATTCGGTTTGCACAGGACCCTCACCCTGCCGTCGGAAGCAGCACAGCCGTTACATATATCCAACGAAGCGTCGGTACTTCCGTCATCGACAAGTATTAGCTCAAAATCCCCGAAAGTCTGTGCCAAAAGACTTGACACGCACCGTTCCAGAGTTTCTGCGGCATTGTATACCGGTACTATGACAGAAATATCCGGGGTACGGTTTTCATCATATGTTCTGCATGTCATCATAAGGAATCCGCCCTGAGCCATTATTGATTGTATACTGGGAGCTCCTGCCTGACCGCGGTCTGCTCAAGGTAGCCGGTGTCATCGGGGAGATGCACCCCCTTTGCAATATTACCGGCACCTGCAGCCACGGCCAGAGCGTCGCAGCGCTCATTCTCCGGGTGGCCGGCATGTCCTTTTATCCAATGGAACGAAACCCTGTGTGAACGGTACAGCGGAAGGAACCTCTGCCACAGGTCAGGGTTCTTGACTTTGGCAAAACCCTTTCTTTCCCAATTGAAAAGCCAGCCCTTGTTGACAGCGTTCACCACATATGATGAGTCGCTGACTACATGGACTTCTGCATTTTTCCACCTTATGGCTTCAAGTCCCTTGATTACGGCAAGGAGCTCCATCCTGTTGTTGGTAGTAAGTGAGAAGCCTCCTGACAGCTCCATCTCTCGTCCGGCGCATTTCAGTACTGCACCATATCCTCCAGGCCCGGGATTTCCGCTTGAAGCACCGTCCGTATATAGGTATATAGGCGGTTTGTCCATCTCTGCAGATTTTTCCGGTTATTCAATGATATTGCCGCTCCGGTTAGGCTTGACTTCAGCAGCCTGCGTATGGATTTTCATCCTGTTTGCGTACAGGTCGTCGAATTCCGCCCGTCTGTTGCATATATCTACTGCAGCATATATGGCTGATATCATGGAGCGGGGATCGGCCAGGTCCCGTCCGGCCATTTCATATGCCGTACCATGGTCAGGGGAAGTACGTACGATAGGAAGACCTGCAGTATAGTTTACCCCCAACTCGAATGCGAGGGCCTTGAACGGAGTCAGTCCCTGGTCATGATACATCGCCATGACCGCATCAAACCTGCTGTAGTTCCCTAGTCCGAAGAAGCCGTCCGGAGAATATGGTCCGAAAGCCATTATCCCCTCGGCATTGGCGGCCTTGACTGCCGGAAGTATTACAGCCTGTTCTTCATCACCGAGCAGGCCTCCGTCACCGCAATGAGGGTTCAGCCCCAGTACTGCAATCTTCGGGGAATAAATCCCGAAATCCCTTTCAAGGGACGCCTTCATCAGTCTCAATTTAGTCAGGATCAGTTCCTCAGAAAGTTTTCCCGGGACATCCTTCAAGGGAATGTGACCGGTTACGACACCTACTTTCAGCTGATCACATACCATTATCATCAGAACATCGTTCACCCCGAATTGCTGCTGGAGATATTCCGTATGTCCGGTATAGCCGAATCCCTCATTGACCATCGCCCTCTTGTTTATGGGTGCAGTCACAAGAGCGTCAATACTCCCCTGCTTGAGGTCATCAACCGCCCTTTCAAGTGCTGTCATTGCTGACTTTGCAGACTCAGGCGTGGACTGTCCAGGCTCGACGAAGACATTGTCCGGAAGGCAATTTATAATGTTGACTCTCTTGGGATGGACATCCTTTGCCGATGTTATCACATTGGTATTTATTTGTTCAAGGTAATGGATCTGTTTCCTGTAAAATCCGAATATCTTTGATGAACCATATATTACGGGAGTACATATATCAAGCATGCGCTCATCTGCCAATGCTTTGATTATCACCTCATAACCTATTCCATTCCCATCGCCCTGGGTAATGCCTACTGTAAGTTTCCTTGCCATATTTCTTCATCATTTATAACAATCTCATGGTCCGGTCTCCATACTGGGACCGAACCAACTTACAAAAGTACTAAAGTGTTTCGAATTTTTCAATATGAGGGCTGCCCCAGGCTGTGCGCAGGCCGTCATTTTTTTCCGAGGAATTTCGACGTGAGCCACTTGCGGAGCGGGATGTCATAGAACCGCAGGCAGATGTAGGCAAGGGCTATGCTGGCAAGGATTACCGCTATCGCCACAGGCCACGCCTGCGAAAAAGGAATGTTCTCTTCCCCTCGCCACAGCCACCAGTAGAAAAGGTACATTACAGGATAGTGCACTATATACAGCGGGTAGGAAATATCGCCGAGGAACTTGCATATCCTTGATGTCAATCGGTCGGAGGTCTTTCCGGATGCCCCGAGATAGACGAGTGCCGGGAATATGACTATGACGCACACCGATTCGTAGAGGCCGTTCATCCAGAGGTGTTCCTCCCCGCCGATATGCGGGATGCAGAAAAGCACGGCAAGCACGGCGCTGCAGATCCAAAATGCCCCCTTTACCTTCACCGGACGGAATATCCTTGACATGAGCAGTCCCATAGAGAAGGAGAACGTCAAACGGAGGAATCCCCCCGGAAAGTTGTAGTCAATCAACGACCATCCGACACCAAGGTGGCCGAAACCAGAGAGGTTGCATATCGCAAACGAAGCGAGCCCGGCTCCGGCAAGCGCCACCAGGACGGCAAGTGCGGCAGTCGGCAGTTTCCGTATTATCAGCGCGTAAAGTATGTTTCCGATATACTCGAAAAACAGGGACCAGCTCGGGCCGTTCAGGGGGAACATCTCGTTGTTGCCGCGGACATCGGCTCCCGACCCCGGAAGGACGGGTATAAGGAACATGCTGAGAAGCAGGGCGATGAGCATGAAAGTGAAGGACACGTGCGTCCCGTCCCAGCGGACACAGCCCTGGATGCAGTATGAAGCGGCGCCCAGCACCGCACCCATTATCACCATCGGGTGGAGCCTTATGAGCCTGCGCTTGAAGAACCCCTTGAGTGTAAGTGTGGTTTTCCACCTGTCGTCGTATGCATACCCTATCACGAACCCCGAAAGGATGAAGAAGAAATCCACGGCCATGTAGCCATGGTTGAAATGCTGGTCGATGGGGCTTGTGGCGAATCCTTCGAAAATATGGTAGCATATCATCAGGAGGGCAGCCACTCCCCTGAGGCCGTCCAGGAGGTCATAATGGGGTTTTGTATCCGAGAATGCCGCGGAAGAGATGTTTTGCATCACCGTTTTAATTTGTGTAATCTTTTAGAAACTCGGCAAAGGTACTAAAGATTATCTGTCCGGTATTTGTCCTGCGACAAATTTTTCATCTCCGCACTGCTCGTCTCCCTCCTGCCTGTTCCTGCCGGAGGGCGTCCCTTTCGACCTCAGCCGGCTCAAAGTAGGAAGGGTTGTCCCGAGATATGAGGCGATGTAGCCGAGCTGAACCCTCTGGCACACCTTGGGGAACTGCTTCCTGAACTCCACGTACCTTTCCCCGGCGGAAAGAGTGAGCCTGTCACGGTGGGAACGGTGAAGGTGCCTGTACTCGTTCTGGTGGATGATCCTGCCCCAGTTGGCAATCTCGATATTGGTCCTGAAAAGTTCCAGAAGGTCACCGATGCCTATCCTGTATGCCACCATGTCCTCGAGAGCCTCCACGTATTCCTCGCTTACCTTATTATAATAAAGCTCGTCCATGCTGAATACTATATCTCCTTCTCCAGAGAACGATGTGGTGATTTCGTTCCCGTCCACCAGCCAGTAGGATCTTGTCATCCCCTTTTCGATGAAATATGC
>CALVCB010000005.1 GCA_944325965.1 uncultured Bacteroidales bacterium | reverse complement strand
TCTTTACAATGCCCGCCATACCCGGACCGCACGGGATCAAAAATTTTGGCAGAGAGAATTTACTTTGTAGATTTGCAAGCGATTAATAACCATATAAGACATCATCTGAAAACCAGTCACATGGAGTGCAGTCTCCGGCCCCTGGAAAATTCTACGAGATCCGGACTTCGGGAGGACTGGTGCTGGACAACAACGGCAGTCTGGAGCCGAATTCGGGGATATTCACATCCAGGCGCACTGAAGGGAAGGAATCCCAGGTATGGCAGATAATCCCTTCCTCGAAAGAGGGATGCATAATGATAGTAAGCCCTCTGACAGAAATGGCTCTTGACAACGGCAACCACGGGACTTCCAGCGGCCCTGTCCTGCAGTGGACTAAAGACCCGGGCAACGCCAACCAGTAGTGGGAGATGACCCGCAACACGGACGGCACATGGTCATTCCGCAGCGCCGCGGGAGGATGCTTCCTCGGATACTCCAGCGCAGGCGTTGTAGGAGAGCCGGCATGGCAGCTCCAGCCTGATTCCGGGACAGACTCTCCCGCAGGGAACATGAAATGGACGCTGGCCGAGTCCAGGTTGAAAGTCATGCCGTTCAGGCTCTCGCACAAGAGCGACAACGACTGGGAGAACGAAGCCGTGTTCGCCATAAACAAGGAGGAAGGCCGCAGCACATTCACCCCGTTCGCCACCATGGATGAAATGAAGAGAGACGCGTTCTACAGCACCCCGTGGACGGAGCCCAACTCGTCAAGGAGAATGTCTCTGAACGGCATGTGGAAATTCCACTGGTGCAGCAAGCCTTCCGACAGGCCTGAGGACTTCTACAAGCCGGGCTATGACGTAAGCGGATGGGACGAGATACCTGTACCGTCAAACTGGGAGATGCTCGGCTACGGCACACCTATATATACAAACATCACATACCCTTATATGAATGTCCCGCCGTTCATCATCCCTCAGAAAGGATATACTGCAGAAAAGGAGCCGAATCCGGTAGGGTCCTACAGAAGGGAATTCACTCTGCCGCAGGACTGGAAAGGGAAAGAGATACTTCTGCATTTCAACGGTATATACAGTGCGGCGTACATCTGGGTAAACGGCAGGAAAGTCGGATACACCCAAGGGGCCAACAACGACGCTGAATTCAACATCACGAAATATGTGAAAAGCGGCTCAAACACTCTCGCGGTAGAGGTGTACCGCTGGTGCGACGGGAGCTATCTGGAAGACCAGGACATGTTCAGGCTCAGCGGAATACACAGGGATGTATACCTGATAGCGACACCTAAGGTGAGGCTCAGGGACATGTATCTCACATCAAGTTTCTATCCTGACCTGGGGAGCGCGGATCTGGAAATAGAGGCCGAAATCTCGAATTACGGACCATCAAGCGAGGGAAACATGCTGAAAGTCACACTTACAGGCCCGGACGGCAGTCTGGCCGGATCGGCCGAGCTGGAACCGGGACATATCGGCAAAGGCACAAGCGTCCATGTCACCGGGAAAATCCCAGTAGAGGCCCCGGAGCTGTGGAGCGCAGAGACACCTTATCTCTACACTGTGGATTTCGAGCTGACTGACAATGAGGGGAATACACTTGAGGCCACATCCCAGAAATTCGGATTCAGGAAGATAGAGATCCGTGACAACAGGGTTTTCATCAACGGGCAGCAGGTATTCTTCAAAGGGGCGAACAGGCATGACATCCACCCTGAGTTCGGCAAAGCTGTGCCGCTTGAGACCATGATCACCGATGTGCTGATGTACAAGAGGTTCAATCTTAACACAATACGCACAAGCCATTACCCGAATGACCCGAAGATGTACGCATTGTACGACTATTACGGGCTGTATGTCATGGACGAGGCCGACCTGGAATGCCACGGCAACATGTCCCTGAGCGACAACCCTTCATGGAAAGAAGCGTATATCGACAGGGTGACCCGCATGGTGCAGAGGGACAAGAACCACCCTTCCGTGATATTCTGGTCGCTTGGCAACGAATGTGGAGGGGGACAGAACTTCGTGGCATCCTACGAGGCCGTAAAGAAGATGGACAGCAGGCCTGTCCACTATGAAGGGATGAACGATGCCGTGGACATAGACTCAAGGATGTACCCTTCGATGGAATATATGGAGGAGTTTGACAGGCAGCCGCGCAACAAGCCTTTCTTCCTGTGCGAATACGCCCATGCCATGGGCAATGCGGTAGGCAATCTGGACCAGTACTGGGACTATATCGAGAACAAGTCTGAAAGGATGATAGGCGGATGCATCTGGGACTGGGTGGACCAGGGGATAAACATGCCGGGACAGGCAAAGGACAGGTACTATTTCGGAGGCAGTTTCGGTGACAGCCCCAACGATTTCGACTTCTGCTGCAACGGCCTCACGACCCCTGACCGCCGCGTGACACCGAAGCTCCTGGAGGTGAAGAAGGTGTACCAGTATATGGAATTCAGCCTGGCCGCAGATGACAGGGTGGAGATCCTGAACAAATACAATTTCCTTGATCTCGACGGCTTCACTCTCCGCTACAGCGTCATCGGTGACGGCGTGGAGGCCGGATGCGGGGAAATCGCCCTTCCGCAGTGCGCACCTGGAGAAAGGGCTACTGTCACAGTGCCCTATTCTGAATATGTAAAGGATGACGGCAAAGAATATTTCCTCAATGTGGAAGCCGTGCTCGCGGAGGACTGCGTATGGGCAGAAGCCGGACATCCGGTGGCAAGCGCCCAGATGCATATATCAGGATGCTGGACGGATGAAAGCGCATGCTGCGGCAGACCAGGGCTTTCCGCCACGGAAGAGGAAGAAGGGTTCAGGGCCGTCAGGGAAAGGGACGGGTCGCTGGTATTAAGATGCGGCAGTACGGAAGTCACATTCAGTACAACCACAGGTATAATGACAGGCCTGAGATATGACGGCAAGGACATGATACACGGGCACGAAGGCCTGGCCTTCAACGGCTACCGCTCCATCAACAACGACGCCCGCACATGACAGCCACAGACCATCTCAGTAAAAGAATTCGCCTGGGCCCCGGACAGCACCGGGAACTCTGTCACAGTAAAGACTGTGATGGAAGCGGTATCGGGGAAGACGACAGTGCCGTATACGGTATCATACCGCATCTTGGCATGCGGGGCAATAGATGTGGAGGCATCATTCTCCACAGGCGAAGGCCCTCTCCCTGCAAGACTTGCCCTCCAGGCATACCTGTCCCCTTCCCTGGAAAACATCGAATGGTACGGACGAGGTCCACTTGAGAATTACCAGGACAGGAAGGATGCGGCATTCGTCGGAAGGTACAGCAGCACAGTCTCCGGCATGAGGGAGTGGTACACCCGGGCACAGAGCATGGGCGAAAGATGCGACACCCGCTGGCTCAAGTTCACTGACAGTGACGGCAGGGGGCTCATGATCAGCGCTGCAGGGGACACATTCGACTTCAGCGCCACTCACTACACCGACAAGGACCTCTGGGAGACCAAGTACGGGCATGACCTCCCGTCAATAGAAAAGGCCGAAGTGGTACTGAACCTGGACTGCATCCAGAGAGGCATAGGCAATGCCAGCTGCGGCCCTGGCCCGCGCCCGGAGTTCGAGATCAGGCCGGACACCACATACAGTTACTCTTTCAGGATAGCTCCAGCAAGGTAATCCGGCTGTCCGTCCACACCGGCCGCTCTCCACTGTGTCGGCCTGCCACATGAGCAGGCTGCACCCGCCTGGAGAACGGCCTTTATTCAAAAAAGACATCCTTGAAATTGACGAAATAGACCTTTTCCACGCCGCGGGTAATGGCGGTGTAGAGCCATTTCAGGTCATCCGGGAGAAGGTCGTCCTGCCAGAACGGGTTGTCGATGAAGACACATTTCCACTGTCCGCCCTGGGACTTGTGGCAGGTAATCGCATTGGCGTACTTGAGCTGCAGGGCGTTGTAGTACCTGTCCTCGCGGACGGCCTCGTAACGCTTCTTCTTCGATGTAATATGAGAATAGTCAGCATCCACCCCGAGGTACAGCTTGTTCTGCTGCTCGTATGTAAGGGCCGCGCTCTCCGCATCGAGGGTGTCGAGAATCACTTCCGCCGTAATCTCCTGGTCCCCATAGTCAGGGAAGGAAAGCCTCGCCTGGGCGAAATGCAGCCCGTAGCGCTCCTCGTATTTCGATATTTTCAGGAGCTTGACTATATCACCGTTGGCTATGTAGTCCATGCCCTGGATGCCCTCCAGGAACTGGTAGCAGTTCTTTACAATCATCAGCTTGTCGTCCCGTACCAGGCGCTCCTCCTTGAACTGGACGGTGGAGCGGATGCCTGCATTGTACCTGATAGCCCTCTTGTTCGACCTGCACAGGACAATGACCTCGTCCTCGCCGTACCGGACATATGCATCCGAAATCTTCTCTATAAGGTCCCCTCCCGTGATACGCTCCACATCGTCAAAGCCGGAGACCCTCATCTTCAGTTCTCCGGGGTCGTCCCCGAAACTTTCCTCGAGGGCCGAGATACGGTGCCGGACAACTGTGGCATTGTACAGGATACCGGACTCCTTTTGCTGCCTCACGACTGTAGTGAGCTCCACAAAAGAGACCCCTCCCACCATGGACATGTAGTCCCTGGAAAGGGCAGGGCTGCAGTCCAGCCCCACAGGAGGAAGCTGTGCGGAGTCCCCTATAAGTATCAGTTTACAGTCCAGTCCGTTACGCACGAACGAGACCAGGTCCTCCAGAAGATTCCCCGAGCCGAAAAGCTGCGATGACTGGCTCTGGGATGCCTCCACACCGATCAGGGACACCTCGTCTACGATGAACAGGGCCTCTTTGGACTTGTTCGGGGCCAGAGAAAACTGTCCGAAACCGTCCCCTCCAACGGACTTCTGCCTGTAGATATGCTTGTGTATCGTATATGCCGGCTGGCCGGCATAGCCGGAAAGGACTTTGGCCGCACGGCCTGTAGGGGCAAGCAGTATACATTGGCGGCGGTATTCATGCATGGTCCTTATGACAGACGCGATTGCCGTGGTCTTTCCTGTACCGGCATACCCGTTTACCACCAGGATGTCCCCGTCATCAGATGCGAGGAACCCGGATACGGACCTGAGGAGATTGTCCTGACAGGAAGTAGGGGCAAAGCCGAGAGCGGAAATGAACCTGTCATAAAGGAACGCCGAGTATCCCATCATTTCCCCCTCTTGAAAATCAGGTAGAATATCACTATTACCGGATATATCTCCACACGTCCCAGGAACATGTCCATGGAATATATCAGCTTGGCGACCGCCGGCTGGGCGGCATAGCTCCCGAGAGAACCCAGGTCACCCATAGCGGCCCCGGCATTGCCCATTGATGAAAGGGCTCCGGAAAACGCTTCCACAGGCTCTACACCGCATAATACGAGCAATATGATAGAAATCGCTATCAAGGCCGAATACAGCACGATATAAAGTATGACAGGCAGGGCGACATCATCATTCACCAGATGGTTCCCCAGCCGTATCTGCAGCACTGATGAAGAAGGATGCAGTTTCTTGCGGACCTGGCAGACCACAGCCTTCATGGCTATGTACATCCTGTCCGCCTTCACACCGCCGGCAGTGGATCCCGAGCACCCGCACTGGAACAGCCCGTATGCGAGCACAAGCAGAGAAAACAGCGGCCACCCCGAATTGTCCGCAGAGCCGAAACCTGTAGTCGAAGTATAGCTGCATACCTGGAACGAAGCATCCATCAGGGCCTTTCCCCAGGACCCGTAACCTCCCTGGAATTTAAGGGACAGGGTCACAAGGACTGTCATCACGAGGATGGAGGTGAGGAAGAACTTGACGACCGGACTTTTCAGCGGCTTTAGCGACCTGGTCGCAAATACAGTGAAGAGCAGTCCGAAATGAAGGCTCGAAATCACCATGAACAACATCACAATCAGGTTGATGGCCGTAGAGTCATAATACGATATGGAAGCGTTCCTGGTACTGAACCCACCTGTGGCAACCGTGCTGAACGAATGGTTTATGGCATCGAAGAACGACATGCCCGCAAGCATCAGCATGAGAGTCTCGCACACGACCAGCCCGACATACACCAGCACCGTTATGTACACTGTCTTCACGGAACGGGTCCTGTACCCTTCCTTGGAAAGCGATGAAAGCTCTATATTGGTGAGCCTCAACCGGAAAGGACTTGCGTTAGGCATGATCAGCAACAGAAAGACCACCACACCCAGGCCTCCGATGAAATGAGTGGATGACCGCCAGAAAAGCAGGCTCTTTGGCAGGGCCTCGATATCCGTCAGAATGGTAGAACCGGTCGTAGTATAGCCGGACACACTCTCGAACAGAGCGTTCACAAGTGAGAACTCCCCGCCCCACATCACATAAGGCAGCATTCCGAACAGGAATGACAGTATCCACGACAGGACAATGATCATAAATCCGTCCTGGATGGATATGGCCTCGGACTTCCTTACGAAAATGAACGGGAAGGCACCTGCTATAAAAGTAATGATAAAACTTATGGACAATGGGGCAAATGCCGAATCCATGCCGTCAAAGATAGAGATCAGCATGGAAATGAACATAAACAAGGCGCTTACAAGGAGTGCCCTGCCCACATTGGTAGATATTACCTTGACATTCATTCCAGGCCCGTATCAATTGTGGCTTTCCGAAGATTCTATGAGCCGTTCCCTCTCCTCCCTCAGCTTTGCAAGCCTTTTCTTCAGCTCCAGGTTCTCCTCGACAATCTCGGAAACCCCGTTGTTTATAGCGACCAGTTCGTCATCCCCGTCAACAGTGCAAGTATATCTTTTATTGTATTTCAGATAGTTGTCCACTCCTCCCTCCATCCTGCAGATCGGGTTGACATAATAGGACATGATAAAGAACATCAGAAGCACTACCAGCAGCAGCCCCACCCCTACAGATACGATCCCGGGCATGATACTCCGGTAGAAACCGGCCTGGAATGTCTCCGAGTTTTCTTTGAGGTCCTTGTATATAAGGCTGTTAAGGGTCTCGGTAGATTTTCTGAAGTTCTGGAAGTCGGGCTGGAGCCTCTCGAAGAACCACTGTCTGGAATCAATGAAATCGGACTTGATTACATGGTCAAGGCTTAGCGATGTACGCATGTATTCCGAATAGGAGCTTATGACGGAATCCGCTGCGGCGATTGTCTGGGCTGAACTGAAGGAAGACCTCAATGCATTGTATTCGGATATGAAAGCCACGCTGTCAAACGACGGCAGCACATACAGCGTATCCTCCACTCCTATAGTAGCCAATATCTTAAGGTTGTATTCCTCGCATACGGCCGACAGCTGCTGCGTCTTGTTGATGCTGTTGATGTCCGCGGCAATGAGGTCGGAGACATAGTTGCTCATCCTCCTGTACTCCAGTACGGAAATAACACTGGACAGAAGAAGGATAGCAGCTATGGCGCCAAGACCCAGCGAGAGCTTGACCCTCATCGACATCCGCCTGCGGCGGTCTTTCCTTAAGAATCTGTCTAACATCCTTTACACAGAACTATCAGAACTTGAATGAATCCTTCAGAGACACCGTCTTGTTGAATACAGGATGCTCCGGCGTGGAATCCGGATCACAGAAGAAATATCCGACACGCTCAAACTGTACAGCGATTCCGGACCTGTCCTCCAGAAGGGCCGGCTCGGCATACCCCTTCCCATAAGTAAGGGACTCGGGATTAAGATATTCCTTATAGTCTTTACCCTCCGGTATGGCACCCATCTGAGGCTCAGTGAAGAGCTTATCATACAGCCTGAGCTCAAGCTCTTTAGCATGCTGGACAGATACCCAGTGGATAGTGCCCTTTACGGAACGCCATTCCCCTGCGCCTGGCTTCGATGCCGGGTCGTATGTACAGCGGATCTCGGTGATGTTCCCGTCTGCGTCCTTGACCACCTCCTGGCATTTCACTATATAGGTGTATTTCAGTCGCACCTCTCCGTCAGGTTTCAGACGGAAATACTTCTTCGGAGGCTCCTCCATGAAGTCGGCCCTCTCGATATATACCTCGCCGGTGAATGGCACCTTGCGAGACGGGCCTTCAGGATCAGCCGGATTCAGAGGTGCCTCAAACCATTCTACCTTGCCCGGTTCCCAGTTGGTGATAGTGAGCTTCACAGGATCCTGCACTACCATGTAACGGTTCGAACGCTCGTTGAGGTCCTGGCGGGCGCACCACTCCAGGAGCTGGAGGTCAATCAGCTGCTCGCGCTTGGCCACACCCACTTTCTCGGCGAACATACGTATGCTCTCCGGAGTGTAGCCCCTTCTCCTGATGCCGCAGATGGTCGGCATGCGAGGGTCGTCCCAGCCGCTCACGAAATGGTTCTTCACAAGTTCCAGAAGCTTGCGCTTGCTCATTACCGTATAGGTAAGGTTGAGCCTGGCGAACTCGTACTGGTGTGACGGGAAGATGCCGAGCTTCTCTATGAACCAGTCATAAAGAGGCCTGTGCACATCGAACTCAAGGGTGCATATCGAATGTGTTATATGTTCTATGCTGTCGCACTGCCCGTGTGCATAATCATACATAGGATAGATGCACCATTTATCGCCCGTGCGATGGTGATGCGCATGTATGATTCTGTACATCAGAGGGTCACGGAAAAGCATGTTCGGATGGGCCATATCTATCTTCGCCCTGAGGACCTTCTCCCCGTCGGCATATTTCCCGGCCTTCATCTCACGGAAAAGGGTCAGATTCTCCTCGACGGAACGGTTGCGGTAAGGGCTGTCGACACCAGGTGTCTGCACCGTACCGCGTCCGGCCCGGATCTCCTCCTGCGTCTGGTCATCTACATAGGCCAGCCCTTTCCTTATCAGCTCCTCGGCCCACTCATAAAGCTGGTCAAAGTAGTCGGAGGCATATCTCTCATTCTCCCACTCGAAACCGAGCCACTTGATATCCTCCTTTATCGAATCCACATACTCCGTATCTTCCTTGACAGGATTGGTGTCGTCAAACCGGAGGTTGGTCTTTCCGCCGTATTTCCTGGCAAGTCCGAAGTTCAGGCATATGCTTTTCGCGTGCCCGATATGGAGATAGCCGTTAGGCTCCGGCGGGAACCTGGTCATTATGCTACTGCACTTCCCTGACGCGAGGTCAGACTCGATGATTTCTTCCAGAAAGTTGAGGTTCTTGGCCTCTGCCACCTCTTTATTTGCTTCTTCCATAACTGTCATGTTTTTCCGGTGGCAAAAGTAGTAAATTTTAAGAGATAATCAGAAGCTGTTTGAAATTTTGTCGACATAAATACAGCAGAACCGTTCCCTGCTCACACCCTCTGGCCAGATACAGTCCTCTGGAGCATATCGTTTCCCCATAACGAACTAACTGTCAACAGCTTGCAAAAAGACACCATGCTCCAGACCCACTCCTGAATACGGTCTGAAGCATGGTAATTTCCCGCAACCTCATAACAATCAGCCAATTACAAAGCGCTGCCATGCGCCAGGGTTCCGCCTCTCCCTCCCCAGATGACCTCCTCCCGATGCCGGAAAGGAAACGGAACGGCATAATCCGGCCGTGAAGAGTTAACGTACATCACGGACACCCATAACATGACCTTGATGATTCGCCGGTCCCATGGAGCCGTCCTCAGTATTATAACTATAACCATTACGATTACCTGCAGCATACGGGCCGAAACCGTTCATTGAGAAACCTGTATAAGACTGCAAATGATAATTCCCGGTAATATTACCTCTAGATGTATATATAAGCAATTCACGCATATTAGGTACCCTGAATCCGTCATTTTCACACGGATTGTATGTCTGGTAATATGTCCATGTGTTATTGCCTCTTATACTATAGTTTACCTCGAATTTCACATAAGGAAGGTTGTGCTCGCTTTTCTCATCATGCTTAGTATACTCCCCAGCACCTGCAACATAATAGCTTCTCAATCCTTTCGGGTCCAAATAGGAAAGGTCAAATACTGTTCCATCAGGACTCATTTGAACAAAATCATCAGGGATACCTTTTATATCATCCAGCGGTATTCCCAGATTCCGAACACACCTATAAGCATAATTACTTCCATTTTCACCTTTAGATGACTGATAATTTCCCTTTGAAGGCCCTTCTTCTGCCCATACAACATACGGATACATATATTCTTCTTCCCACCAAAGTGCTCCTTCAGTCCAGCTGCCTTGATATGTACTTGACGCATAGTGCCAATAAACATTATTGTTACCATTAGGAGGATAGATGCCATTTCTGGGATCATACGGATACAACCGTGACTCAGCGTCCAATGAATACTCCCCGATATAAATGTCCGTCAACTGGTTGATTGATGCAAGATACCAACGGATTTCATTTTCCTGTACAATATTATCTCCGTTCAGGTCACGATTACGCATCAGACATGCAAAAAACACATTTTTATCGTCAAAACTACTATTAAATTCATACTGGTTATCAGTATTTAAAACCTCTGTCCATTTATAATAGTTATTCCTTTTTTCACTAAAATAAGTCCACGTGTTCAATCTTCCATTAGTAAGATCATCAGCATCTTTTGTCATTTTCTCATCTACCGGCAACCTGTCTGTTTCCATGACAGATTCAAGCCCCCACGCTTTTACAACATCGGAAGCAGTGTTGTATATTGTACGTATGGATTTCTGCTTGAATGTATACAGCGAATTGACGATACTTGAATTGCCATCTGCACTATACTGCGCCCCTTGTGATATTATATGCAGCATCCTGTCAGGCTGATTGACGCTTTTGCTTTTCCATAACGACAAATCAGTCTCCGCACCTGCCTTAGTAGGATCTTTTATATACAGAAATTCGTCAACATATACTGAAATCCAAACATTCCCCTCGTCATCAAAATATTCAGAGTCCTGATCAGCAGCCTCCCCTTTAAGAAAAACCAGCAACTGCTCTATATCCTTGAGACGGGCAGAAGCATAGTTACCGCCATCCCCTCCATTATAATAAGGAGACGGCTGGTCATCTGTCCCGTCATTTATAAACGGATCGTCATAATTCTGGTCTCCAGGATATTTCACAAATTTGTCCTCTGGAACTCCATAATCCCTGTTAATTGCAAACTTGATCCATCGGTAATCACGCATAGTCTCCTTGATTTCTTCTCCAACACGATGAATGCCGTTGCTGTAAGGCGTGGAAACGCCCCATGAAAGATCCTTTGAAGCAAGATCATTCCTATTCAGCTTTATCAATCGACGGTCATAATGACAGTCAAACTCAAATATATCTTTATCGCTGTAAACAACATCTCCTTCATAACCCGGGCGTTCCTGGCCACCGTCACGTTCAACCTCAACTTTGATGTCATCAATGCCCTGTACAGTTATTGTGTACTTATAGTGATAATTGCGTATAGTACTGTAATCATTAGGATCTTCATCGCCATATCCTAAGTGAACATAAAATTTGGTATCTGCACTCACAGCCTTGCCACCACCGTCTTTATAAGTGAGGGTGCCTTCAATTTCCAGATATGTAGAATTCTCCGGTGCATTCTTGAATGAAATATTCCGCACCTCCTGACCAGGTTTCGTAGGATCGGTATAATCCTCTGTAAACCATGCCTCTCGGTCAGCATAACGTTGAACGTTGTTCAAAGGCTTCTTTATATTCTCCGGCATGTAAAAGACAAAGCCTCCTCCTGTAAACTGTGTTCCATTTTCATTAGAATCCAGTGTTTCGAATCCACGGGAGGATGTTTCGAAATAATCTCCGTCAGCATCTGAATCCGGTATACCGTCCCCATCTGCATCTGGCGCGGGAAGGATAAGACTTTGTGCCGGCACATTAACGACTTTCCAGGACTGTGGGCGAAATGAAAAATCTGTCCATAAGTCTTCATACTTGTCCGGCACATGAGAATTGACCTTTACTTCTATTTTTGCATCAGTACGTTCCAGCTTAAGCGTGCAATCAAGAGTCTCTCCGCTTTCAGACCCTGTAATATCAACTTCAGTCTTCCCTTCAGGATCTTCCGCATATCCTGTCATCATGAACATCGCACCTCTCGTTACATCCATAACATCCATCTTCATCATAGTACGTTCAAGATCAGGAAGTGTCTGTATATCATCAAGTTCCTTTGGAGTAACATTATAGGCAGTCGTTGTAGATCCGTCAGTCACATTGGCGATAGCGACTATCTTCGCTTTCTGCAAAGATCCGCAGACAAATTCCAGAGAACCTTTTCCCAAAGATGGATTCCCATCATCCGGAGTCAACATGCCATTAAAGTCAAAAAGGTTGCTTTCCAGCAGGTCTCCTTCCATATTCTTCAGCAGCGGTTGCCTCTGTCCGGAAGAATTGAATACAAACAGATAAATATTCTCAATACGGTTTTCATATTCAGCTGTCTGGGAGGAGCGGGTCTCCAGAACAGATTCTTCTGAAACATACCCCAGTCTGACTTTGGTCGGGATTCCTTCCTCTATTTTCAAGCCATTATCCGGAAATATTTCTCTGACACAACTTCCAGTCAACAATACAATGACTGCCATTAAAAACAATCTGACTATCTTATCAATTCTTTCCATACGGTCTCTTGCTAATTAAATGGTGGGACAGAAATTTCCTTTACAGTCCAAGGTACATATTCATATTTTATAGAAATCGTAGCGCTGGCTGTAATACGTGCCGTAATGTTAAGCTGAGTATTACGCACCAGGGAATTCATATTGTTGGATAAAAGTGAAGGCTGATATTCCTTCAGTGAAGTCGCCAGCGACAAAGTATACGGCCGCGGACCGGTCTGGTCTTTATATGCGTAATTAGGATAAATATACACCGGATTCCAATCCGTTTTTTTCTGGGAAGCCAATTCAAAATCCATTTCTTCATCCTCATTAACCGGGAAACGCTGTTCCTTGTATTTCGTATCTTCCGGTATATCCACGGATGCCTCCCTGAACATATAAAACCTGTCACTGATAAATTTCCCGAATTTCACCCATTTAAGAATCAAGTCATCTTTAGTAGCATTTTCAACAGTAAGATGAATCTTGACTGCAGTCCTCTCCAATGATATTGAGAAAGATGCATTATCTACACCAATATTGACATTCGAAATCCAGCCGCTCATAGGGAGCCCCTTTTCTGATATTTGATCATAAGTCTTCGGGAAAAATTCATAAGCCTCATCTATGACTTCCAGTTTTTTGCTCAAGTCCAGAGACGCTGTTTCATAAGTCTTGCCAATACTTGCCTCATTTGCAATGACATATATATTAGACGGGCCAACAGGTACATTTTCCAATGTCAATTGTGCGCTAAGAACAGCACTGACAGGAACCGCACTTTCATCTACCGGAAATAAGTTATTATATGTGATTGAAGATTTATCGGCAGAGGTGATTATCACACGCAATGTACGGATTCCTTCGTACGGAAGCACGTTGGGGTCCACGGCTTTCGTCTGGGCAGCATCAATGACAGAGGTACCTATATTCAGTGTCAATGTTACTGCATCTGCTCCTTGTTGAGCATCCGCAGGAATCCTCTCACATCCGGGGCATACAATGAATCCAACAAGCATACATAAAAAAAACGACGCTTTAGAAATACTATATAAATGCCTTCCAACCATATAATTAATATATAAGAAACTGTTCAGAAAATCACCATTCGACGACGGTATCCTGTATAACCCAATTGCTGACCGTGACAGTCAGATCCATGTTCCCAGATAATATAACATTATAGCCATAACTTTTACCGGCTGTCCATTCAGAGACATCAGTATTGGACAGATTATATGTCAATGTCTTTTCTGGACCTGTGTCAGAAGTTTTAAATGTCAGGTCTAATCTGGCTTCAGACAAATCCGTATGCGGCAATATCAATATTTCGCCAAACAAATCAGCTGTGCCATCCACAAATTCAATGTCATTTCCCCGGAATGGGGTAGTCCCTGCATTACCGGCCTTTTCAAGTTCTGTCCATTCAGAAGTTTTCTCCTTCTTAAGGGTTCCACCATAATTTACGCCGTAAAGGCTTGCGGACACAACTATAGCATTTTCAGCATGAACTTTAAAAGACAAGCGTACGAGTTCATGACTGAATTTCAAGTCGACCATCTGAGGATTACCTCCGGACATTCCAGTGCGGGATGCTGTCATGAGGTCATGTCCCTTGGTGGAGTTGAAACCTATGATGGAGAGCGCTCCGGAGGCATTGCACGTGATGTTGTCTGCAGCCTGCTGTTCTCCTGTTGTGAGTATTTCGACGGTAGGGTAAAGCGCATAAAAGTCATACTGTTTGTCTGACTTCCAGTACTGGAGACCGTCATATGTCCATTGGCTATTCTCTCTGGTGACTGTCACTTTATCAAATACAGTAGAGAAGGCATCTTCCGGAGTGTAATACCCCCACACTGAAAATTCATTTATTCCGGAGGCGTCCTCCACTGCCGCCCTGGTGTCGACACCAGAGAAGGTGATAGCGCTTTCGTGGCCGGGTTCCTCTTCCCGGACTATGGCCTTGGAACAGGATATGACAGAAAGTGACACCCCGGCCGTGAAAAGAAAGGCAGAGGCCACCATGGATAATATTCGGACGGTTTTTTCCTGCATGTCTTGCATTTTGTTTTCTTTTTTTTGCCGTCAATGGCGTGTTTTCCGGCAGATTCTGCGGGCTATGCGCCCAGCCCATGATGACAGGTTCATCTGTCATGCGATGATACTACTGCCTGTTCTGGCAACCGGGAGGGGACATTCAACCCCGCCCGGCCGATAAAATGAAATCATTAATTAGCAGGAACAAGGTCTACATTGCCATTGTCCCCATAGTCAGGCCAAGGTTCTACCGTAGGCTCAGTAAATTCTATAACGTCCATATCGGCACCAGTTATAGTTGTGGTATAATTATATCTCAAGCCAGGCTCAAAGCTCTGAGAAGTTATATTTGCTTTGAGGTTTTTCTCAATGCCATCAATAGTTGCTTTAAATGTTATCCCCAACTCCGCATCGTCTTGTGGAATTATCACAAATTCATCTGAAGCTCCCCCGGCAGTTGTAGCATTAAATTCAGCCGCTGTATAAGTAGCTCCCGTTTTTTGACCTGACCATGTTATCGCATCAGCGTCATTCATAGTTACATCACCGACTGAAGCAGGAACGCTAACTTTAAATTCGGTAATCTTTATATCGCCTATGGTGCTGGTCAATGTAAATTTAATCATGGACAGCGCATGCTTGAAAGAGAATGATATTGGAATATTTTTAAGCAGTGATTCATCAGAGACTGCCAACAAAAAGTCAGACTGGTGATCATTATCTGAATTATAGCCAGAAACTGTTATATTCTTACTATCATAGTCAAAAGCCGGAGAGCCGTTCCCCTCTGCAGAATGATAAGCCACAAACTTATAATTACCCGCGTGATTAAATTCCCACTGCTTTACAGGAGAATATACCCAGCTTCCATTGCTTTGTGAGACCGTGACATTTTCGAATAGAAGGGAACTTGAATTGTCGAAACTTCCATAAACATAGAATTTATCCGGAAGGTTACCCGTCCCGAACTGATTTTCCTGATCAAGACCGGCCTTCGTCGGATTGCCTACGAACGCATTGTCGAACTTGATGAGGTTTCCTTCAGAGATACTGGTGGTCTCGGTCTTGGTGCAGGCTGCCAGTACTATCGCTGTGACGGCTGCAAACAAATAGATTCTTTTCATGACTGTTTTATTTAGTTGATTAAGATATTATATTCAATTATGCAGATTCCCGGATGCGCCCGATATGAACAGGACTGCAAGGACACCGTATGAGGCTAGCCTATCGGAAGAGGGATGTCCTCGTAGTCACCCCACCCGTCCACATCTACATCGAAGCCTCCGCCTAAGGCAATGCCCTCGTCATCCGTGACAACAAAGCCATCCACCTTAATGACCCCGCCACGGGGATGGGCCTTCAACTGGGCACTTATGTCTACCGGGTCAAAGCGTTTGGTCGCCCCGTTGCTGAGTTCCACCTCCAGGACCAGGGCGAAAGCCTGCCCTTCAGACTTCGTCGGAGAGTAGCCATCATAAGGATAGCCAGGAATGCCGAACGACAAAACGTTAGCAAGTACGCCGTCATCCGTCACCTTGCACACATCGGTATCGAAAAGTAAAGTGCCTGACTCCTCGGAAGTGGTCCCGCTCCGCAGATACACCCCTGTAGCCATCCCGGCTATCTCTCCCCTGGCCTTCATGACATACTTCAGACCATGGTCAAACTCAGCGACTATGAGATAATTGTAGACAAGTGGATGCATGTGGACAGGCATCGGGTCAGCCTCGAATTTCTTTTCTCCCACATAGCTGTCGATATAATAGCCGTAAAGCATGTCAGGAGGATTATACCCCCTGGTAGGAGCCACAGATCCTGTTCCGGCAAGGCTGAAGCGTGTACGGGTACGGGTAGTAGCCATTGCCGTGGCCGATGAACCCAGCTCATCGAAAATAAGGTATTCGGTATCGTTGTTATAAAAGAGGATGGAGTACTCCCCTTCATACAGAGGGACCAGCTCCCCTGCGGCATCAATATTCCGTTCCTCGTGGCCGGACTCTCTGTAGATGATGAGCCTGAGTCCATCCGGGATATCAGGTCTCAGGTCGTCGTAGGCACATCCGAAAAGGTCCTCGTCCCAGTTCTGTTCCCAGGCGGACCCGTTGTCTATTTCCCACTCCTGCTCGTAATCGGCATCTATATCTGCCTTGACACCGGATGCATGTTCCCAGTGGTTGTAGCACAGTTCCTTCCGGCATGAGACAGACATCAGTGAAATAGACATAAAAAGGAGGGCCATACATGTGATATCCATCAGATGTCCTTTAGCTTGCGGGAAATATCCGCAATGAAGACTGCCTTTTATAGTGAAATTATGGTGTATTGTCTTCATAAAGCGGCCCTCCATAACTTTTCAGACTTGTCACCGATACGCCAGACCAGACCGACCTTGAGTTTCACCGGTCCCCAGTAGACTGTCCGGCTTGTCTGCTGGTAAACATAATGCCCGTCTACGGGAAGATACTCGTCATATCCTGTATTAAAGACTCCGAGACCTATTCCGGTCTCAAGTGAAAGATTCTTAGCTATAGGGAACATATACCCGTAGCTCAGGCCTGCAGCCCAGTACTCCCCCTGATAGCCACGGCTTCCACGCCATTCCAGGTCATACAGGCCTACCATGCCGAATGCTCCTACATAGTGCCCGTGCCAGCGGCTCTTCTGTCCGAACCACCAGCGGACCTCCGGACTCAGCATGTCCAGCTGGTAAAATGTATTACACTTTTTGGAGGACCACCACGCCACAGCCCCTTCCGCATTTATGCTGAAATGTCTTCCTATAGGAATCTCTACCTCCAGGGAAGGAAAACCCACAGCATCATAGAGCAGATTTGTCTTGATATTGAAAGCCAGAGGTTTCCTTTGCTTCACAGACACATGGGGCACTGGAGGTTCTTCTGTCGCTGCTGTCTCCTTTCCAACTTCCACAGTGACTTTCTCCGTGGATGAGGTGTCCTCCACGCCATGGAGCCGCCCGTGCCCGTCATCTGCCGTGGATGACCGGGACGGACGGTTCCCTGCGGCCCGGGACGGGACAGACGCAGGCTCAAGCCGCCCATCCTGCCCGACGGTCCTTTTTACATGAAGGGTTACCAGCTCCTCATCCCCAAGGCCAGACAAGGAGACATCAGCCCCGGTAAAAATCTCGGTCCTGTAATAATTCTCCTTCATGCCGGAGTACACGATAAACCATGACTTCACCTGATTACTGCGGTTTTTCGCAGCATTCCTGTTCTGTATTTCCGTAGGGTACGAGGAGCAGACGCCTTTTATCTGGACATAGGCGTCTCCCGAGACGATATCATCCATATTGGCGCTGATGAGGGAATCGGCTCTCATAATGGACTGCCTGTTGGCCTCGCAGTCATAGAACATCATACGCCCCGGGAAGAACCGGAACACAAGGGCCGAACCTTCGGATTCATATGTATCCCGCGCTTCTTCAGCCTGAAGCCTGGAAGAAGCCAAGATACACAAAACCATACACAATATTGCAGATATTCTGAATATCTGCGGCACACTGGACTGAACCATTTTTCACACGTCACAATTCACGTTGCAAATTTACGCTTTTTTCTTGAAAACAAAGACGGATTTTCAAATTTTTTCCTGACATAAGCTACCATATAGCCTACAGATAGCTGTAAAGCCGTTTTCACGGAAACAAAACGAGCGGACGGACCGTCAATGGGTCCGCCCGCTTCTTTGGAAATAGTCAAAGTCCCGCTCCACGAAGAAATGGAGCACAAGTCCATTTATCTGGTCCAGGCAGTCCAGTCGTCGGATGAGGACACTGCACCGGCACCGTTGACCGTGCCTACAAAACCATCAAGGCTGGAGGCGATGGTGTCGTCGTTCCGGTTGCCGGCTGCGACGAAGGCGTCATTGTCATACGTGCCTCCGGAAACCAGGTTGGAAAGCTCCCCGGCTATGACGGAACTGCTGATAGATGAGTCCCCGTCCGCGAAAGAATCGGAAGTCTGGGTTGTTTCAAGGGTTATAGGAGTTGTCTTACCGCAGACGAGGGCATAGCTCATATTTACGAATGTGCCGGCGCGGAACTTGATGCCGACAGTCTTGTCAGTAGCATCCATTCCCACGAAGGTTGCGTATCTTATGGTAGGGTCCGAAACAGGCTCGGCTGACGCATCGTCACCGTTGTTGTCGCACTCCATAAGGCAGTCGCACCCGTCAACGGTCTGGTATGCCACTATATATTCTGCCGTTCCGTTCCAGCCTTCCGTCCAGTCGAAAGAGTCATCCGTGCAGTCCTCCACGATGCAGTGGTCGATATTCACGGAGCCGCCGAAGAACTCGATTCCGTCATCGCTGCCATTGACGACATATACGTTGGAAATCGTAGTGCCGCTTCCGACGCCGTAAAGCGATATGCCGTTTGCCTCATGCTCTGAGTCGAGGGCATAGCCTGAATTCCTGATCACCACATATTCGATTGTCCCGGAATTGTCGTCCTCAACATCCCCGCCATAGGAAGCGTTGCCGATCTCGGAACTTCCGCTGCCGGCATTCGTGTGGGCGCGTCCGCAGATATGGAGCCCGCCCCACGCTCCCGCCTTCTGCTCCTCCGAGGTCATGACGATAGGAGAAGAGGCAGTACCGCTTGCGTTTATCTGTGCACCCTGCTCGATGAGGATGTAGATAATGTTGTCGTTGGCGGCGGCCGTAATAGTCGTGCCGGCTTCTATCGTGAGCGAGCCGGGAGCCTCTATCTGGAGGCTGGAAGTAAGGGTGTATTCTCCGGCACGGAGGGTGATATTGTCATTGTAGCGTCCTCCAAGAGTCGCCCCGGAGGTGAATTCGATATCCTCTACAGGATCTGAAGAGTCGTCATCTTTCTGGCATGAGGCCAATGCCGCCATGCACAGTGCAGCCAATGCTGACATGAAGAATTTTACTGTTTTCATACTTAAAAATTTGGTGTTGTTTCTGTTTTGTTTCCTGTACCGTGTTCCGTGCCGCGCAGCCGCGGCGGGAAGTCCCTGTGCCGGAATCACAATGAATAGCTGAATCCTATCTCGAATCCCGGGCCCGTCCTCCACTGCTCGACGTCCACCGTCCTTCCCGCATCAGGTATCTCCTGCCTGAACCTTATGGTGGAATTGAGCATGTTCTTGAAGGAAAGGCTCACGGTAAAATGCTCATTGAACCTGTACGACCCTGCAAAATCGAGCGTATGCACCGGCATCTGCTTCACGTCCCCGAGCCCCATTATGCCCACGGCGTGGATCCTCGGTCCCTGCAGGCTGTAGAGGATGCTGAGGTTGAGGCCGTCACCGTTCCTGAATTCAGGGGTGTAGGTAAGGTCAGCGTTGGCGAGGTACGGGGATGCCCCCTGGAGGGACCTCTGCGGGTTGGTATAGACACCGCCCTCCGGAAGGATCACATTGGTGTACATGTACGATGCGTTGGCATTGAATACAAGGTCCCTGACTATCTGTTTGCGGAACTCCGCCTCAAGACCCGCAGCCACACCGTTGTCCGCATTCTGGAAGGAATGCTCGGTGGCGCCGCCCGAAAGCCTCTGGGTACGCTCGATAGGGTTGTCAAGGTATTTGAAATATGCCGTTACGGCGAACATGTCGGTATTCTCCCTTGCGAAGAACTCGTATTTCAGGTCCACATTGTAGTTGTACCCGTTCTGCAGTTCGTCATTACCGCGGACCTGCGCGCCTCCGAAGCTCTCCTGGTACAGGAACGGGGCCATTTCCACGAACGAAGGTCTGGTGACGGTCCGGGAGAGGGAGAGCCTGAACATGCTCCTGTCCGTAAAGTCGTATTTGAGGTTTATCGCCGGAAAGAGGTCAAAGGCATCAAGGTTTCTTGTAAGGTCCTCTACATCATCGTTGTAGTCCACACTCTGACGGCTGGCCTCGAACCGGAGCCCGGCATTGAGCGACCATTTGTCCGCCAGCCTGACATCGGTCTCCACGAAGGCTGCGCCGATAAGGCTCCCGGCATCGTACCTGTCCCTGTTGGACTGTGAACGTGTGATGCTTATGAGACCGCTCTGGATGTTGGCAAAGTTCAGATAGCTGTCCATGCCGAACCTGTCCTCGTAAGGGAAGGTCCCGTCCAGTCCGTCTATGTCATAATAGAACCTGGTGGTCCGGAATTTCCTGGTCTTGTCCTTGGCCGTCAGGCCGAAACGCAGCCTGTCCTCGTCGTTTATCTTCCACGTGGCCTTGATGTCCGCGACAAGCTCGTTCTCGGCAAGCCTTCCGAAATACCTCTGTGTCTCCTGCTGGTTCAGGTCGAAAAAATGCAGCGACCCGTCATCACCCCTGCTGAACATCACCTGCCTGCGGTCCGGCTCGTCACTGGACGTGAGCGAATATGAAGCGCCCCAGTCCACGTCCCAGCCGTCAAGTTCATGATGGCCGGAGAGCTGGTAATTCTGGAGCATATAGAAGTGCGACACCTGGTTTATGCCCACAAGGTCATACCCCTCATGCAGGTCCTGGCCCTGCCTGTCGAGAAAGGTGTCGGCGGCGTTACGTGCGAAGAATGCTGTAAGCCCGATGTTGTCATGCTCGCGCAGGGTGTAGTCCACATCTACGAGGGCCGCGATGTCGAGCTTGCGGGCATAGCTGTCATACAGGTAGTTGCTCTGCATCTGCCCCTCCGAACTGGCCTCATAGGTCCTGTAGAAGGCGTCCGACCTGGTCTCCTGCCCGGACTTTATGCTTGCGGAGGCAAGGACGCTGAGGGTCTGGCCCCCGACCTTGAAATTCCTGCCCCAGCCGATTCCACCGTTGAGGTCCGGGAGCACAGGAGTGCGTGAAACCTGGAAAGAGGTCCCGAAAATATCACGGCTCCTGGAATAGTCCGCGAAGCCGCCGTATGAGATATTCTCCGCAGTCCTGTCGAGCCTCGGGGTTGAAAAGAGGGATTTACCGTCCATCCTGAACGCCGGACCAGAAAGCGTATGGAAATATCCGCCCGTGGAGAACGACACATTGAAGAAGTTGTCGCCCTGCCCCTCTTTCGTGCTTATATCCACGTGGGCACCGGAATAATCCGCGAATGAACTGACCTCGTAAACCTTGCTCACCGTGATATTCTGAATGGTGGATGCGGGGAATATGTCCAGTGGTATGAGCTTGTTGTCAGGATTCGGCGATGCTATCGGAAGACCGTTCAGGGTGGTTGTGCTGTACCTGTCGCCCAGACCGCGGACAATCAGCTGGCCTGCACTGGCTATGGAGATTCCGGAAAGCTTGGCGACACTCTCCTGCGCATTGGATATGCCTTTGATGCTCATCTCCTTGGCACCCATGTTCTCTATCGCAAACCCGGAATGTATACGTTCATTCTGGAGTGCCTGGAGGGATTCGAGGTTCTTCCTTGCGGTCACCACCGCATTCGCAAGAGCCTGGCTGTCCGGGGCCATATATATCATCAGGGCCCCGTCCACTACGGCTATGGAGGCGTCATCCGAGGCCCGTACCGTACCGGAGCCATCGGCACCTACCACCACTTCAAACCCTACCGTAGTATATCCTATATATGATACAGACAATGAATAGATCCCCTCTCCCAGTTCGAGCACATAGGAGCCGTCGAGGTCCGTAACCGCCCCGTCCGTAGAGCCTTCAACAAGAATCCCGGCCCCGATGAGAGGCTCTCCTGTTACAATGTCCGTGACAATACCCCTGAGCCCGTCTTTCACGACAGGGGCTGTCTCCGCCTTCAACATGCCTCCCGGCAATAGCAGCGCTGCCGCTGAAATGACAACCAACCAAAAACGTCTGCTGACCATATCTGTAACACTATTCACTTTCGAGGCAGCCCCAAAGACCGGAAGGATTCCCCGCCCGGAAGGTTCCTCAGTTTCCGGGGGCAAAAGTACCGCCGAGTGGTGAAATCAGTTTTAACGATTTCCTATGAATTTGTTAAATGCAGTTGCAGATATGTTAACGGCACTGTTTCATTTCTTCCCGAACGACGGGTCCACCCTAATAAAGCATGTGACAGCCACGGTGGCGGCGCAGCAGGCGATTACAAGCCAGAAGAAACCGGCATAACCCAGCCACTCCTGGAGATAGCCCGCAACCATCCCCGGAAGCATCATGCTCAGAGCCATGAAAGCGGTGCAGAGCGAATAGTGGGCAGTCTTGAACTCTCCCTGCGAGAAATATATCAGATAGAGCATGTAGGCAGTGAAGCCGAAACCGTAGCCGAACTGCTCGATAAACACAAGCAGGTTGATGACAAAGAAGCTCTCCGGCTGGGCCATTCCCAGGTATACGAAGGTCAGGCATGGGAGAGTCATGCTGGCGGCCATGGGCCACAATGATTTCTTCAGCCCCCAGCGCGATGCGGCTATGCCTCCCACAATTCCGCCGACGGTGAGAGCAGCCACACCGACCGTCCCGTAGACTATCCCCACGTTTTCGGTCGACAGCCCCAGGCCCCCTGCTTCGCGCGGGTCCAGCAGGAACGGGTTCATCATCTTTACGAGGAAGGCCTCCGGGAGACGGTACAGAAGCATGAACAGGATGGCTATCCACACGTGCTTCTTACGGAAGAAGGTGACGAATGTGCGTCCGAACTCACGCATTATTTCAGAGGCGCTCCGCGCAGTCCGGAGACCAGGGCCCGGCCTGTCCGCTCCGGGAACGGCATGGACGATACGGCCGGAAGCCTCCGCCTTCGGCAGGAGGAAAGCATGATACACGGCGACAGCACCGAAAAGCACCGCACACAGCAGGAGGGTGACTGTCCAGGCCCGCGGCACGTCCCCGTAATGCGTCTCGAGCAGCCCTGCGACGACTACCAGGACACCCTGCCCGAAAACAGAGGCACACCTGTAGAAAGTGCTCCTTATCCCCACGAAGAAAGACTGCTGTTTCTGGTCCAGCGCTATCATATAGTACCCGTCGGCCGCTATATCATGTGTGGCAGAGGCGAATGCGGTTATCCAGAATATTACGAGCGTGGCGACAAACAGAGACACCGGGGCCTTCCCCGCAGCCGCTGCATCCCCAGGAGGATGCGGAAGTGAAAGGGCGGCCAGTACAAACGAGACCGCTATCACCGTCTGCATGACCACTATCCACCACCTTTTGGTCCTGATGATGTCAACGAACGGACTCCAGAGAGGCTTTATGGTCCACGGAAGATAAAGGAGCCCCGTGTACATGGCTATGTCCCCGTTGGACATCCCCATGTTCTTGAACATGATTACCGATATTACGTTCACGATGAAGTACGGGATACCTTCCGCAAAGTACAGTGTGGGCACCCATGCCCACGGATTTATCTGTTTTCTCCGGCTGATGTCTTCCATAGCGCTCCCTGTCATTGTACGGAAATATCCGCCCCCTTATAATAATGTCTCAATATATCTTCATACCCGTAGCCCTGCTCCGCCATCACCGCAGCACCGATCTGGCACAGGCCGACGCCATGCCCCCATCCGCGACCCTTCAGCGCAATCCTTCCGAAAGATACGGCATCCCCCTGCCCGGTCCTCCGGAATGTCTCCGCAGCACGTTCCACCTCCTCTGCCGGGATTCCCTTCCCGGAAGAATCAAGGTACTCCACATCAAACGCAGAGCTCTTCAAATGGCTCTCCGACAGTATTCTCCTTATTTCCAGTTCCTTGCCGACCTTCACAGAACAGGCGGTCCCTATTATCCCCAAGAACATGATCCTTCCGGAATCCCCCCGTTCCAGAGGGACCAGGGCAAGCAGCTCCCCTATACCGGTCCCAAGTTTACGGGAAATCAGTTCCGACAGCCCTTCCCTGCCATATTCCACTCTCCAGCTGAAGAAATCCATTGTCTCAAGGTCATAGTCGTTCAGCACCTGCGAAAGGACAGCCGTATCTGAAGTATCGCAGAAGGGTTTCTGCACGGCGTCCCCATGAGCGCCCGATACCGGATATATCCCCCGGGCAGCACAGCCAGCAGGCGAATCCTCCGTACTCTGCAGGTAAGGATAGTCCCTGTCCTCCCAGCATACAGAGTACTTCTCTGTCCTGCCCCCGCAGCATTTGGAAAACCTGGCGTCACATATCTCCCCGTTGTAAGACAGTACCTGACCCCAGGTGGCGTCCACGACTTTCATAGCCTTCCCGTCCGTCACCCGCGTAAGGCCCTGGTAACGCTGGCAATGGTCATCGGCGCATACATCGAACAGACGGTGGTCGTCATGGCCGTACCATTTCTCATGCACGATCCACTCCCCGTCCTTCCCCGCACTGTCCGTACATGGGGATGCGGCGTCATGGCCTGTGTCATCATTCCTGCGTCCAATCTGCGAAATCACCCACGAACGCGATATTACCGCATGGGCCTTCAGGAACTCCTCCGAAGCCGTCGGCTTCATCTCGGAAGAAATCACGCTCACCAGATAATCCTCTACACCTATTATATTTATGGCAGTGAGCCTGTCACCGTCTACGACAATCTTCAGTGCCCCGGCGAACTTCTGGTCCTCCTTCCTCTCCCAGTGGAAATCCACCCCTATCGTTACTCCATACAGGATGAATGCGGGCTGGGCGAACATCATCGAAGGGGTCAGAGAATCAAAATACAATTCATCATACAGAGCCCCGTCATATTCGATTTTCCCGCCATTGAAGGCTGCCGACCGCTGCCCCGCACCGTCGGAAATTATCTCGAAAACTATCTCCCTGGCCGACATGATCCCTACGGACAGCATCCTCTGCTCCCTTGTAAGCCTCCACAGGAGCGTCCGTTCCGCGTCCTGAGGCATTGAAACCTCCTCATAAATCCCGGCAAGCAGGTCAGGGTCCAGCCGGTCGAAATCCTCCCTGCGGGAAGCTACGACAACCCCGGCCATATCCGCACAGCCAGGGCTGACCATCAGGCGGGCATTCCCTTCGGCGAAATAATGATGCGGCCTGTGCGCGCCACGGAAAATCACCACGGAACGGTATTCCCCGGAGGCATACCATGACAGGAGATTGAACATGGGCTCCTTCCCTTCCCCGCTTGAAGGGGCGCAGTCCAGAAGGCGATAGAACATCTTTGCCGCCGACTTTGAAGTAGACGCCCTGATGACAAACACCCCACGTATGAACTTCCTGTAGTGGAACACTTCAGCATCCTGTACGGAGTCAAGATATTCAAGGACAAATCCCTCGGGGGCATCCCGGCGCACGTTCCTCCCGGGCAGTCCCTTTATGGAATCCAGAATGGCATCCACATCACACTCCAGAGGCATCATACCGTGCCGCGCGGCCTGAAAATGGAAATGGTCCGGAGCGGAAGCACCGCAGCACGGACCGTTATAGAATACCGTGTTCCCCCCGAGTGCCCGTGTCAGGTCCAGCATGTCCACATACCTTTTCCAGATGCTCTGCCCGACATGCCTGTCAGAAGCTATCACCAGATGCCCCGGAAAGATAGGGTACGGGTTCACAAGGATATCGTATTTCTTGGATTTCCTTCCTTCAAATTTAAGGCTGATCTGCTCCGCGCTCCGGTTTTCCCGGCACAAGAAGCACTTTCTGGACCTGATGCCCTCATCAGACACGTCCGCTGACGAAGATAGTATCCTCGAAGGGTTGAACTGGACCCTGACATCCAGTCCCCCCACAGACAAAGTCTTGGTGCATATATCCTTAAGAGCCCTGAAGTTGTCGCAGGCCAGAGGCCACTGCGACAACTGGTCGTTCATGAACTTGTCTACCGGTTTTCTCCTGGCCTTCATGTATCAGGCCTCCCTGCCAGAAAGACGGGCATCCAGTTCACACGTCCGGATCCAGTCCTTGTAGAAATTATTGGCATTGGACTTTTCCAGGCTAAGTGCGGCATCCGAATTACCCTCCCACCTGCGGCAGCAGTAAAGCGCATCGTATATCCTGCCTATCCTGTACTCCCTGCTTATCCTGAGCCCTACGGCATAGTCCTCGCCATAGCTGACATTAGGGAAACCGCCTATGCCCCTCAGGACAGGGACAAAGAATGCCCGCGGAGCACCGAGACCGTTGATTCTCAATGCATTGTTCCTGCCGTTATCCGGAGTCCATTCCCGGTGGTCCACTATTCCCGGAGGAATCGGCCGCATATTGAAATCCGTCATCATGTAAGACCCGACCACCATGGCGCAGTCATCTTCATAGAATTTGCCTACAATCCTGGCAAGCGCATCGGTGCCGATGTATACGTCATCACTGTCCAGCTGGACAGCAAACATGCCGCAGCATGCGCTGTTCACCGCCATGTTCCAGCATCCGCCGATCCCGAGGCCGTCCCGTTCCGGCACCAGATGGACCAGTCTACCCCCGCTTTCCGGCACCATCCCGCCGATGATTCCGGTTGTCCCGTCGGTGGAGCGGTTGTCCACCACTATAACATTGAAACTGAAACCGCATTCCTGGGAAAGCGCGCTCCTGACAGCATCGGCTATGGTAGCCGCCCTGTTGTAAACAGGGATGACAACCGACGCCAGGACGGGGTATTCCCCTTCATGACCGCCGTACAGAGAAGAGGCACTGCGGAACTCCGGCTCAAGATACGCACCTATACGTTTAAGATGCTCTGTGCAGATCTGTTCCATCTCAATCTGCACCTGTCTGTTCTTCGGGTCCACATAATCAAAGATCTTCTCCCCTGACTTCCTGCGGTCCGTCTCTATGCCGGAGCAGAGGAACTCATGCACATGCACAATCTTCTTCATGGCAAGTCGCAGTTCATACAATGCACCCCATCTCCGGCTGGACTTCATACGTGAAACAGCCCTCCTGAATGAACGTGTACGGAATACCATGACCGGGCCGAAATCGAAATCATCCCTCAGGGCCCCGGCCTGGCAGTCAATTAGAGGATGTCTCTCCCCCCTGTCAATATAGTCCGTATACAGCATGTCCGCCCTGGTGTCCTCCGCCACCATGACCAGCCGGTCAAGTGCCATATACCCCATTTCCAGCGGCTCGGGCCTGATACCGAGCAAAATGTATTCAGACCTGGCAGCCTCGGCTATGGAGCGCAATGTCCCCGTCTCACAGAAGGACCCCTGGGGCATGATGGTCGCACCGTCAAAGGTGTCATTGCCTGAAAATGACTCAAGTGTAATGGAGATGTCCCTCTCGCCGGACATCTGCAAAATGAAACATTCTATTCCGGGCATAACAAATCTATCGTCTGCTTATTTTCAATTTTCTGTCTGCTGGCAAGGCCCCTGAAACTATGCCGGGCCCGCACGGGGATCAAAGCAAAGAGAGCAACATGGGCCTTATCCTGGTGAACTCCTGCTCAAAGTTAGGTGTCATAAGCGACTTACCCAAATTTTCTTCTATATCCTTCATATCCCACCACCTGCCGTCATCCACTTCATCCATGTCCGGGGAAAGTGAGAAACTGCCTACCGCGGCATATACGTTTACAAGCTCCTTCTCAATTTCCGACTCGAATACATACGACTCGATATATACCGGATTGAACTCCCTGAGGCCCAGTTCCTCGGAAGATTCCCTGAAAAGGGCTTCAAGCAGGGTCTCCCCGAAATCCACGTGGCCGCCCACAGCCGTATCCCACTTTCCAGGCTGGATATCCTTCTTCATGGACCTCTTCTGCAAGTACAGTCTCCCGAAGCGGTCCATGACATGTAGATGCACCACAGGATGGAGCACCTTGGAACCGCTGTGGCAGTACTGCCGAGAAGCAATCCCTTCCACAAGCCCCGAAGGATCCACTACGGGAAACATCTCCTTGCGCCCGGGCTCCAGGGCCACGGCAGCATCCCCGGCCCTGCGCGGAGGCAGTACCGGCGGCATGTCCAAAGGATAGATCAGATCAAACATAGGCATATATCCATACCGCACCTATCACCAGCACTATTCCCAGGATAAGGGCCTTCACCGCCATCCTGGACGGCTTCCCGCCGGAAGGGCCGCTGTCCACCGCATCGGAGAAGAAGATGAACATGGCCGGAAGGCAGGCGGCTGCAAGCAGCAGGTCCTCCGGGATATTGAAAAGCACTATCTTGGTCATCGACAGGAGCGCCCAGTGCATTATGAATATGAAGGCGAAGAAATTTACCTTCCTGTTGAACGCCATAAGCATGCCGAGCATGTAAAGGGCCACGGCGCTCGGAAGCATAGGCGTGGTCATCTCCGGGAATGTCATCCCCCTGAGCAGAGAGATCACCGGGTATACGAGAGGGAGCAGAATCATTATCACGCCCCACGGCCTGTATTTTCCTGATTTCTGGAAAGATGAGTAATGCGTAGCCAGGTCATACACCCATGATGCAGCCACAAGGCACCAGAAGATAGCCATCACACTTGAATGCTCCCTTGTGGCAGCGAACTTCATATAGTACACGAAGGCTATCCACAGCGATTCCAGTACCATCAGCACCTTGGTCGCGATTTTGGCCCATGTGCAGGGACGGAACCAGAGGACGAGTGTCAGTACGGCCGCTACAGCGATGAAGGCCAGCTGGTAAGGCCATGTGGCCGCGTTATATTCAGCTATCGAATTCCAGAAAATTTCCATATTCTACAGATATTTTGAGCCTCTGGTCATAGAGTTGGCCCTCTCCCTGAGCAGGAACACAGGAAGGGTCGCCCCCACGGCAAGCATGAATATGACACTGAAGGCAACAGCCCCGTTGAACATCATCGACTGCAGATATTCGCTCCCTTGTGTCGGAGAAGATATGTTCTGCAGGAACATTATAAGGGAGAACACAGTCTTGTAGGCATAGGTACCCGGGACCATAGGCAGCAAGGCCGGGATATACAGCACTGTCATCGGACAGAACACCCTGCGGCCGAACCACACGCTCCCTGTCCCAATAATGAAAGCCGCCACAAGGGAGGCTGAAGCTATGTCCACCCCGAGGAATGTCATCAGGCAGTACCGCGCGGCATGTCCCACAGCGGCCAGGACGGCAATATACTTGAACGCCCTCAGAGGCGGGTCGGAAATGGCCCCGAACCCCATTGCAGCTATTGCTGCGAAAAAGCCATCGGCAAGAATATCCACTGCGATCATAACAGACTGTCTTTAACCAACATAAGTGTACCTGACATCCCTATCGCAATGCATACGATAAGCATCAGGGCATTGACAAGGCGGCTGATTCCTATCTGGATATGGCCGTCAGTTATGTCTATCACTCCGTTTATGAGCGGGACCCCCGGTACCAGATACAGGACACTTGTGGCAAGGGCTATCTCCGCAGACTCGATTCCCAGAGACAGGGCGGACGAGGCACAGAGCGAAGCCACGAAAGCGGAGACAATGAACACTATATAGTGATTCACCCCGCGTCTTGTAAGATGTTGCCTGGTGAAGAACCCCACAAGGGTGGATGTGAAGACTATCAGCATGGCCCACACCCCACCTCCGAAAAGCCGGCAGAAAGAGGCGTTTGCCAGACCCACCATGAAAAGCACGAACCACGGGTTGATCTTCGGCTTTGAAATCAGCTCGTCGAATTTGTGCTGGATAGCCTCCAGAGACATATCATTGTCATATGCCGCCCAGCTCAATGCGCTGAGGTCCGCATTCCATTCGAAGCTTATTGGGAAGCCAGGTATATCAAGCACCCTGGTGCTCATAGTGGACCCGCCCTTCTCGCATACAGTAAGGGTGGCTGTCTTCTGCGAGGTGTGGATACGCACTTCCGTACCGAGAGCCTCGCCTATGCGCTTGCTGTTACGCACGACGCGGGAAGTATGCACCCCCGCGCCGAGCATGTGTGTCACATACCTGGATATGAAATCCGCTATGTCGTTTACGTATTCCTGCGTCATGTTATGCGACAGCTATCAGTATGAGCACCTGGGCCACAAGCACCCTCATGAACATCGCCAGCGGATAAACCGTAGCATAACTTACTGAAGTATAGTCAGTCCCGTATGCGTTCTGCGCGAATGCAAGTACAGGAGGATTGGTACAGCTTCCTGACAGCAGTCCGCAGATCTGGTAGAAGTTCAGCTTGAATACAAGCCTTCCCAGCAGGGCGATTACAAATGTAGGTATGATTGTAATAAGGGCACCGTAAAGTATCCACCAGTAGCCTCCGTTCACGATGGAGCTTACGAAATTCTCACCTGCCCCGAGACCTACGGCGGCAAGGAAGATGGAGATACCGAGCTCACGCAGCATCATATTGGCACTGGTAGTCGTATATGTGGTGATCTTGAGCTTCGGACCGAAATACCCGATAAGTATGGCTATGATGAGAGGCCCGCCGGCAAGGCCGAATTTTATGGCCTGCGGGATTCCGGGGAACTTCATTGGAATGGACCCGAGCAGCACGCCGAGGGCAATCCCGAAAAATATAGGTATCAGGTGAGGATGGCTGAGGCTCGACTCGGAGTTACCTACAGCCTTCGCGACCTTGTCTATTGCATTGTCCGGACCAACGACCAGTATGACGTCACCGAGCTGGAGGGTGAGGTTGGGGTTGGCAACAAGATCCACTCCGGAGCGGGACACCCTGGTGATGCTGACACCATATGTTGAACGTATCTTGAGCTCCTTGAGTTTCTTTCCGGTAAGGGAGGACTTGGTGATTATGAGCTTCCTTACGGACATTGTGGTATCGAGCTTGTCCCAGACCTCTTTAGGCATGTCTATGGCCTTGCCGAAAAGCATGGTCACAACATCGACCGATGACTGGGATGTGACCACAAGCACCTTGTCATCCTTATTGATGACTGTCGTCGCGAGAGGAACTTCCACAGCACCGTCACGGAATATCCTTGACACGACGAACTTGTTGGTGATCTCCTTGTCGATTTCAACGAGAGTCTTGCCGAAGATGGCAGGGTTCTCAACCTGGAAAGCCACACGTACCGCGCTTTCTATCCCGGCTTCCTCCCCGTCAAGCAGCGCCTCCTCCTTTTTGAGGTCGACCTTGAAGATCGCCTTTACAATCATAAGGACAGCTATCACTCCCAGCACACCGAGAGGGTAGGCTACAGCGTAACCGGAAGCAAGCGAGGCCGATATTTCAGATGACCCGACCTCTGACAGGAACGAACCGGAGCTTGTCGCATCATAGAAGGTCTGCTGTGCGGCACCCAGGCCAGGGGTATTGGTGACGGCTCCGGACATTACACCGGTGAGCGTCACGAGATTCTCCCCTGTGACAAGATGTATGACATAGGTGGTAATGACACCCAGCAGCACAAGACAAATCGCCAGCATGTTCAGTGTCAGTCCCCCTTTCTTGAATGAATGGAAAAATCCCGGACCGACCTGAAGGCCGATGGAAAAGACAAACAGGATAAGGCCGAACTCCTTGAGGAAGTGCAGCAGATTCTCGTCTGCCCGGAATCCGAAATGGCTCAAGACAATACCGACAAAAAGAATCCAGGTAGTCCCCAATGAAACACCCTTTACCTTGAATTTACCAAGGTAGATTCCGGCCGCTATGACAAAGGCGAGCAGCATGATGGAATGCCCTGTACCTTGACCGAAAAACAAATCTCTCATATCAATCTAAGCTTTAGTTTTATCCATTGTTAAAAAACCAGTTCCGCACAGAATGCCTGGCGTCCGGACACCTCTCCCTCCACGTAGCAGTACATATCCCCGTCTTTCTCCACAAAGGCCCGCGATATGGCTACATCGTCGCCAGGCTTCGTCTCGTGGTTGAAATTTATCTTCAGCTCCTTCAACGGACGTACGGAGGTAAGCCCGTAGTCCAATGCGTCCATCGACCAGACCAGATACATGGCATTGTTCGTATGCCCGTTCATATCCACATCAGAATATGACACTCTGTGTACACATACGTGCATCTTCCGGCAGTCCTCAGGCATCTGCACCTTGCCGCAAGGCTCCGCAATGGCACTGTCACGGCATACACCGTCCTCGCAGACGCCGGCATCACGCACTATGCGCCTGGTATCTATATTCAGAACAAGCCATGATGTCGTAGCCTCCACAAGAACATTCCCCTTCCCGTCGGTCATCAGGAAATCCCTCAGATAGAACAGCCTCTCCAGCCCCTTGTGCCATGTCAGCAGCTCTACCTCATCCCGCCATCTTGGATGACACACAAAACGGATATGCATCCTCGAAAGCACCCAGGCCGTCCTGGTCTCCATAAGGCTGTCATATCCGAATCCCAATATGCTGGCATGAAGGTTCGCCGCCTCCTGCGCCAGATCCATAAAGGCCGACGGTTTCAGAAACTGGGCGACATCCGTATCATAGCACGGTATCAGTATATGCTGTCTGAATCGGTTATCCATAACAAAGCGTTTTCCTCACGTCACCTTGCGGCGTGCAAAAGTAGCATTTAATTTTTGAATTGAGAAATATTATGGAGAATCTCATAATCCTCCTTATTATATAGGAGCCCGTCCAGCGCGCCCGGGAAAATCCTTGCCGCCACCATATAAAGCACCAGAAGCAGTACGGCTGCGGCCAATACGGCAAGCACAACATACAGGACCCGGATCCTGGCATTGCCTGAGGTCCGGACTTCCGGTCCAGGGATATTCTCCTCCGGTGCAGGCCCGTTCCCCTCCTGTGACACAAGTACAGGCATTTCCTTCAGCTCCCTTATCTGTTCATCCTCATTGTCTCCCCCAGGAATACCGGCCCAGTCCGCCGATCCGGCTTCTTCCCCCTGGGGCTCCGGATCCAGAACAGGAGTCTCCGTTTCATCCGGGCCATCCGGGATTTCCTTTTCAGGCACCACTTCCTCGGATGCGACTGAAATATCATCAGTCCGCCCGATAATGGCCTCCAGGCTTCCCAGTGCGGTCGAGACTTCTTCCCTGGTCTCCTCATGTGTCTTGAGAGAGACAGGTTCGAGCCCAACACCTTCAGGGTATATGTCCAGATCCTCGTCCGAGACAAAAAAGAAATTGTTCTCCCTGGTAGCACGCATCCTGCCAAGGCCTGGGAAGACAATGGCCTTCTTCCTTTCAAGAATATCCTTCATCCCGGCGACAAAATCAGACAAAGCCGCCATCGCGACACCCTCCCCAACGTCATTCACCGATGCATACATGGATACCAGCAACCGGTCGTCCTCCTGTCCTGGACGAAAGGAGAGCCTGCGGTACGGAGGCGTTATCGTATAGCCCTTGTCGGTAAACGAGGCAGGCATCATTTCCGCAATAAAAACACCCAGCCCCGGAAGAGACACCCTGTCATGCTCCAGGACCAGTTCTTTGATCATCTTAGACAACAGATCTATATCCATATCTGAACAACTGCAATAACCTCAATCAGGCAAACCTTAATCTTTTCCACGGCAAAGTTAACACATATTAAACAAAATCCTCTTTCAGAAGAGTATAAAAAAATCAAAAAAAACATCAAAAAATTTGCAGCGTAAGAAAAAAGTCGTATCTTTGCAATCCCATTCGGAAACATTCCAATGGAATAAAATTCCTGAATAGCTCAGTTGGTTAGAGCATCTGACTGTTAATCAGAGGGTCCCAGGTTCAAGTCCTGGTTCAGGAGCAACTAAAAATCAAGCACTTGCAGCGATGCAGGTGCTTTTCTTTTTGCCGTCTTTTCCCCATTTGCATAAGATTTGAGGTATAATGGGGTATAATTGACAAAAATGGTTGGTAAAGTCTCTGTATAAAAAACGTTCCCCGAAGCCTGTGCAGGATTTCTTCGGGGAACGGCATCTAAACTCCAGACAACGGATAACTACTGCTGTGCAGCCTGAGCCCTACTCTGAAGTTCAGCCTGAAGCGACTCCAGTGTCCTGTCCGCCGGAATATTGAGAGCCTCTCTTGCACTCTTGGTCAGATCGGTACTCTGATTAGCATCGATATACAGGAGCTGCGATGAATCGAACACATAGATGAAACCCTGGGCCTTTGCAAGATTATTGACCACGTCCTGGGCTTTCTGGTAAATAGGAGCCATGAGGGTATTCTGAAGCTGGGCTATATCCTGCTGGCTTGACTGCTCGAACTCCTGTATCCTGGTCTGTATGCTCTGAATCTCACGCTCCTTGCTCTCCCGTACAGACTGTGTCCATGTAGCCTGCTTCTCTCCATATTCACTATACTTTGCATTGAACTCCTCGACCATACTCTGGTATGTATCCTGAATTTCCTTCTGTGATGCTTCCATCTGCACCCTCGCGGAATCCATCTCAGGCATGAGCTGTACGAGCTCGTTAAAATTTACATGGGCGAATTTCAGGCCCTGCGCTGAAGCTGCAGCCCCGGCAAAAAGGAAAGCTGCTGCAATTACAACCAATTTTTTCATGTCCATAAATTTTTTCATTGTATATTTTCTTTATTTTCAGAACTGCTGTCCGATAACAAAATGGAACTGGCTTCCACCGTACTGACTGTCATCAAACCCATATCCCCAGTCGACTCCGAGAAGTCCGATCATCGGCAAGTATACCCTCACGCCGACACCGGCGGACCTTTTAATCTGGAACGGATTGAAATCCTTGATATCCGACCATGCGTTACCGCCTTCCAGGAATACAAGGGCGAATATGGTGGACTGGGGCTGCAGGACTACAGGATAACGGAGCTCGACAGTAAACTTGTCATAGACGTTACCTGCATATGCATAGCCGTTTGCATATGGAGCATACACCTGAGGCGTAAGAGAGTAATTCTCGTAACCCCTCAAAGATATAACCTCGGAACCGTAAGTGTTATAACCGGACATACCGTCACCTCCGAGAAGGAAGCCCTCGAACGGGGAATACCCCCAGTTCCTGTTATAATACCCCAAATAGCCGAACTGCGCACGTGCCATAAGGACAAGGTCACCTATGAGCTTGGTATAAATTGCACCTTTGAATGACCACTTGTGATACTCTATCCACCTGTACCTGTCCTCTGAAGACTGGAGATTGTAGTCAATGTCACGCCAGCTCTTGACCCTTGTAGGATTGCCGTTCGCGTCGAGCACACCCTTGTCCTTTTTCCTCAGGAGGGAATACGGAGGTGTAAGCTGTACAGAGAAAGAGAACTCAGATCCCTGGCGGGGATAAATCTGCTGGTCGGTAGATGTCCTAGAGAGGCTCAATGTATAACTCAGGTTATGTGATATACCTGTATCGAACAAAAAGTTATACGCCCAGTTCTGAAGACGGTACGTCTGCCAGCTGAGCTGGTTGTACAGAACGAAATAGTTGTCTGGCCACTTAAGCCTGTTTCCGATTCCGGCAGCCACACCGTAAACCTCCATGAACTCGTCATTGTTCAGGATATCAAGGGCAATATATGAGTTGGTCTGCCTTGTGTAATACAGGGATATGCTCAAGGATGTAGGCTTCTTGCCGAACAGCCAAGGCTCCATGAAACTTGCCGAAAGGCTGGTGTAATATGTACCGTTGGTCTGGAACCGTATCGCGAGATTCTGCGCATCACCGAGCGGAACTGGACGCCACGCCGACTTGTCGAACATGCGGCGTGTGGAGAAGTTGTTGAAACTCAATCCCACAGTGGCCACGAAAGTGTTTCCTCCCCATCCCCCGGAAAGTTCAAGCTGGCTGGAAGGCTTCTCCGTCACATTGTACACAAGATCAACGGTATTGTCCGCCTGGTTAGGAATTATGGAATATCCTTTGGCAGGGTCGGTAATGGCCTCCGGGTCAAACTGGCCCAGTGAAGCGATTTCCCTGATGGACCTTTCGAAATCGGTCTGGCTGAAGAGATAGCCCGGACGGGTGAATATCTGGCGGCGCACAACCCTCTCGTTGGTAAGGTCATTGCCGTTGATGATGATATTGTTCAAGGTGGCCGGCTTCCCTTCCACGATTCGCATCTCGACATCCACAGAGTCACCCTCAACGTTCAGTTCCACGGGCTGCAGATTGAAAAAGAGGTAACCGTTATCCCTGTAAAGCTTGGATACATCATACTCGTTCTGCTTGCCGCCGCCGAAAAGGCGCTTCTCCATGGTGACTACATCATATATGTCACCCTTATTTATCATCAGTATACTGTTCAGGTCATCCGAAGAATAGACCGAATTACCTGTCCATGTTATATTCCTGAAGAAATACTGGCGGCCTTCGTCTATGACGAAATCTATCTGCAGCCTGTTTGGGGCCACATAATACATGGTATCCTTCAATATCCTGGCGTCACGGTATCCCGATTCGTTGAAAGCACTTATCAGGTTACGCTTGTCGTTGTCATATTCCTTTTCATTGAACTTCTTGGAACTGAAGAAGTTGAGAATGCGCATATCCTTGGTCTTCTTCATGGAGCGGGCCAACTTTGACTCCTTTACGTGATCATTGCCTGCAAAGGTTATCTTCTTGATTTTCACTTTTTGTCCCCGGTCCACTGCAAAATTCACCCGTATGGCGCTCTTGACCACCGTATCCCTTTTGGTCTGGACGTCTACCTTGGTCAGAAGGAAACCTTTTTCCTTATAATACCTTATTATAATATCCGAGGCAGTCTTGGCCACATAATCGGAAAAAGCGCCTCCGCGCTTAAGGTTAAGACGTTCAAGAAGTTCCTTCTGCTCCCCGGTCTTAACTCCGGAAAAACTCCATCTGGAGACCCTCGGTCTTTCGGTAATGGAAATCTTGAAAAATGCTGTATCCGTCGCCGGGACTATCGAATCGATGACCATTGCGACATCCTCAAAATAGCGTTGCAGCCACAGCCTGTTCACTATAGATGACATATCCTCTCCAGGAACCGTGACCTCCATGCCTTTCTGAAGACCCGTAAGCTGGATTATCTGCCTGTCGCTGAAATAATTGTTACCTTCAACCGAAACGCCCCCCACCTTGTATTTCTTTGGATTATTGTAGTCTACCACAATACCATCTCCTCCATTCTGGGCCAGCACGGGGAAAGAGACAAAGGCCAGAAGAAAAAGGAAGACTATCCGCTTAACTCTCATCGTCAATTACAGCTATTAAACATAATAAACGTGCAAATATAAGCAATTATTTGACTTTTCCATAACGCCGGTCCCGTTTTGCATATTCGGCGAGCGCAGCGTCGAATTCCCCCTCCCGGAAATCCGGCCAGAGCGTATCCGTAAAATACATTTCTGAATAAGCACACTGCCAAAGCAGATAATTGCTTATCCTCAACTCTCCCGATGTCCTGATGATAAGGTCAGGGTCGGGAATCCCAGCCGTCGACATGTACCCGCTGAAATCTTCGATGGTCATATCCTTGACTTTCGGTACCATAGACGGGTCAGCCGCAGCTTCCAGGGCCAGACGCTTCGCCGCCTGAAGAATGTCCCAGCGCCCGCTGTAGCTCAAAAAGACCACAAGTGTCATGTTCACACATGCCGCGGTCCGCCGCATGCACTCGTCTATCTCGGAATTCAGCCTGCCGTCAAGACGCTCCCTGTTGCCCAGGACCACGAACCTGATTCCATTGGACAGAAATGTCGGGAGCTCGTTTACCATAGCCTTGACCATCAGCTCCATCAATGAACTGACTTCATCCCGGGGCCTGTTCCAGTTCTCCTCCGAGAAAGCGAACAGCGAAAGGTACCTGACCCCTTTCCTGACCGCCTCCTCTGTGCATGCCCTTACACTCTCCACACCTTCCGCATGCCCGCAGAACCTTTCCCTTCCCCGCTCTTTCGCCCATCTTCCGTTCCCGTCCATTATGATAGATACATGGACGGGTATCTTATAGTTTCTTTCCATAATTATTTTTCAGACTGATTGTTGTCATTCCTGATATCCTCACCCCAGAAAAGTTTTCCCGTAAGAGCGTTGATGAAGTTAGAACCGTCCAGTTTTATGCGGTTGAGCGGGAAATCCGCCCTTGATATCCTTATTCTTGCTATGGCCTGTATCTCGGCCGTCCTGTTATCTGCAGTAAAAAGCACCCGGCTGTCCCTGGAGACAAAGCCTATCTCTATGACAGAACTGTCCGGTACGACCAGAGGCCTGACATTGAGGTTATGCGGGGCTATCGGGGAAATTATCAGCACTTTTGAATCCGGCAATACGATAGGACCGCCGACACTGAGGGAATATGCCGTAGAACCGGAGCTTGTCGCCACAAGCAGGCCGTCCGACCAGTAGACCGGAAGACTGTTCCCGTCCACGCTCACCGTAACGCCCAATGTAGCGGCGCCCGACCTGTGTACAGTAAATTCATTGAGGGCGTAAGGCCACGAATCTATCTGAGACGAAACTGCACCCCGGATAAAAGAGGCCCGGAGCAGAGTCCGTTTCTCAACAGTATAGCCACCCTCTCCAAGTGCCCTGACGATATCCTCCGGACTGTTTTCCGACAGGAAGCCAAGACGGCCGAAATTCACGCCGAGGACAGGAATGCCGCTCTTCCCGGCCACCGTCGCAGCCGACAGGAACGTACCGTCGCCCCCGACGCTGAGAATCATCTCCGTGCCGGGGACAATATCCGAAGGACCACGGACATTGCAGAAGCTGTACCCGAGTGCCCGGAGACCTTCCTCAAGCCTCGCGTATCTCCCGTCAGCCAGAAACCTCCTGTCCCGGACAAATACAGCCAGTTTCTTATCTGATTTCATCGGATGATCTGTCATACGAGTGCCAAAAATAGCACTATTTTACTAAACTTTAAACAATAATAGATAAATATGTATATTTTTGCGGCTCAAAATAGTATAGGCATGACAAAACTGAGCGTCAACATAAACAAGATAGCGACCCTGAGGAACTCCAGAGGAGGCAACATGCCTGATGTGCTTAGGGCCGCCACCGACTGCGAGAGATTCGGGGCCGAGGGCATCACTGTCCATCCCAGGCCGGACGAAAGGCATATAAGGTATTCGGATGTGCGGGCGATCATGCCCCTGGTCACTACCGAACTGAACATAGAAGGCAACCCGATCCCGAAATTCGTGGACCTGGTCAATGAGGTAAGGCCCGCGCAGGTGACGCTTGTCCCCGACGCGGCGGATGCCATCACCTCGAATGCCGGATGGGACACCATAAAAAACAAAGGTTTCCTTACGGAAATATGCAAAGAATTCAAGAACAACGGAATCCGCACATCCATATTCATTGACCCATCGCCTGACATGGCAGAAGGGGCGGCCAAATGCGGCTGCGACCGGGTGGAGCTTTATACGGAATCCTATGCATCCGGATACAGGGCGGACAGGCAGGCGGCAATAGCCCCGTATATCAAGGCGGCCACAGCTGCAAAGGAGGCCGGGATAGGGCTCAATGCAGGACATGACCTCAACCTGGAGAACCTTGAATTCTTCATCAGGACCATCCCATGGACGGACGAGGTGTCGATAGGGCATGCTATCATCTGCGACGCCCTGTACATGGGCCTCGAACAAACAATACGGGCATACTTGTCCAAGGTAAAGATTTTTTGACTATATTTGTAAAATATTTGGCTTTTCAGCCGGATACCTATCAGAAATAACAACGAAAACAACTTATAGTAATGAAAAACGTATCTTTGATCCTAAGCATTGTTGCCATACTGGCGGCGGCTGCAACCGGAATAATCCTGCTCACATCTGACAAGGACAGCGCTACAGCAAGCACTTCGGAATCGACTTCGGAGACCGCTGCGGCTGCGAAAGGGGACATAGTGTACATACAGCTTGACCGCATACTGCAGGAATATGACATGGCAAACGACCTGAGGTCCGTAGTTGAGACTAAAGTACAGAACATACAGGCTGAAGTGGACAGGAGGGGCAAAAAGCTGGAAACCGATGTGAACGACTTCCAGGAGAAGCTTAACAAAGGGCTAATGACAAGGTCAGTCGCAGAGGTGCAGAGCGAGAAGCTAAGGCAGCAGGAAGCGGATTTCAACACATATGCGAACCAGAAGCAGAATGAAATCATGGAAGAGCAGACTGTGATGATGAACCAGCTCGCCGATGCCATAAAGACATTCCTCGACAAGTACAACGAAGACAAGAAATACGCGATGATACTCACCAACCAGGGAGGTGCCCCTGTAATCACCGCAGATTCAACGCTTGACATTACAGACGATGTCCTGGTGAAGCTCAATGAGGAGTACATCAAGAACAAGAACAAAAAAGACTGACAGGAACATTGAAAATAGCCATACTGTCATGTTTCTACCCATATAGAGGTGGAATATCTCAGTTTAACGCATGCTTATACGGGGAACTGGGCAAAGGAAACGTTGTCAGGGCCTTCAATTTCAAGAGGCAATATCCGGACTTCCTGTTCCCGGGCAGTACGCAGTATGTGACAGCAGATGATGAGGCCGTACCGGTAGAGAGCACTTCCCTGCTGGATACGGCAAATCCATTTTCATACATCACCACCCTGAATGCCATACGTGAGTGGAAGCCAGACCTGCTTGTCGTGAGGTACTGGATGACGTATTTTGCCCCGTCGCTTGGGTTCATAACCAGGCACATGAAAAAACATTGCACTGTGATTTCAATTCTTGACAATGTTGTACCCCATGAACAGCATTTTTTCGACAGGCCGTTCACAAGGTATTTCCTGAAAGGAAGCCACGGATATGTGACATTATGCGAGGCGGTCTCCAGAGATCTCGTCGAGCTTGCTCCTGACGCGAAATACACGATAATACAGCATCCCCTTTATTCCCATTTTGGGGAAAAGGTCGAGAGACAGGCTGCAGAAGAGAAGCTTGGTATCAGAAGCGGTAAGAAAAACATCCTGTTCTTCGGACTAATCAGAGAATACAAGGGACTGGACATACTCATAGACGCGTTTAAAGGCCTCGGTGAAGAATACCAGCTTATAATTGCAGGCGAACCGTACGGCCCGTTCACCAAGTACCAGGAGCAGATAGACAGGTGCGGATGCCCTGGCCGTATCCACACATTCCTCCACTACATAAAAGATTCTGAGGTGAAGGATTACTTTTCCGTGGCCGATGTCACCGTATTGCCATACAGGAGTGCAACACAAAGCGGCATCAGTTCCATTTCATACCACTTTGAAGTACCTATGATAGTAACTGATGTCGGAGGAATGAGAGAAACCATCGGGGATAAGGGAACCGGCATCCTTGCAGACGGCTGCACACCGAATTCCATCAGAAGAGCGATTGTCATGTATTTCAGCGATCCCGACATTCCAGAAAAATGCAAGGCCGAAATAAGGAAAGAAAAGGAGAGGCTTTCATGGGACAACTTCTGCAGGCAGCTTCTGGACTTTTCTTCCCAGATAAAAAATACGTTATGATGAAAAACCGATTTACAGCAGCCCTGGCGATAGGATTTCTGATTGCCGTAAGTGCATCAGGAGAATCCTATGCCCAGGACTATACAGCACCGCAGGTAATCATATCCAAGGAGAGGACAAGGATGGGAGGCAAGCTCTACTACTCCCACATCGTCCTTGAAAAGCAGACATTGTTCTCGATCAGCAAGGCATACGGGGTATCCATGGAAGATATTTACAAAGCCAATCCAGGGTTGAAGGAAAACGGGCTTAAGAAAAATGCCGTCATCCTCATACCGGACATGTCAGCAAATGAACCGGAGAAGAACCGGAAAAGGAAACCCGGCAAAGAGGAGGATGAGAAATATATCACGCATACAGTCAGATGGTATGAGGACCTTGATGTGATTGCAGAAAAATACGGTGTATCCGTAAAATCCATAATGGAGCTCAACAACCTTACTGGCCGGAAACTGAAAAACAGACAAAAACTCAGAATACCGGCAGCAGGAACCATGCCCGAAGAAGAACCGGCAGGTGTGCCTTCAGGAACCGGAAATGTCCCTGAAGGCACACTTGCCGCCCCACAAACGGGCACACAGGGAATCCAGGAAAGCGGCACACAGCCAGCAGGCACCCTGCCTCTTTTCCGGAAGAATTCAGTGGATGTATCCCTGCTTCTGCCGCTGGATGCAAGGGACAGCACATCAGGGAGCAAAAGCAGCATGGACTTCTATTGCGGTGCGCTTCTTGCCGTCAGGCATCTGGGCCAGGAAGGCACTGACATAGATATAAGTGTATATGATGTGGCCGACGGCCAAATGCACATTACAGAAGAGAGGCTAAGGAAAAGTGACGTAGTGATTGGCCCTGTCTCCCCGGGAGCCCTTGGGCGGCTCATGTCCTCAGCTCCAAACAGCACATATGTAGTCTCCCCGCTTGACCACAGGGCCGAGCAACTGGCGTTCTCCTACAGGAATTTCATACAGGCTCCGTCCTCGTCAGACGCACAATACACAGATCTTGCCGACTGGATAACAGATGAAAAGTCACCGCATGATTCGGTTCTGGTCATATATGAAAAAGGGGCAGCGGACAGAAAAGGCATCAACACCCTTACCGAAAGGCTTAAAGAGAGAAATATCAGTTTCCAGACCCTGTCGTACAGTATCCTTGAAGGCAGGGACATAGCGAATACACTCCGCAACAAAATGACCCTTACAGCAAAGAACCACCTGATGATAGCATCCGAAAGCGAGGCCTTCGTCAACGATGTAATCCGTAACATAAACCTGATGGTCCATGAGAAATACGATGTCGCCGTTTATGCTTCATCAAAAATCCGCGGATTCGAAACCATTGAAGGAGAAAATCTGCACAATGCAAACCTGCACGTATCCACCTCCTACTATATAGATTATGACCAGAAGGAAGTGCAGGACTTCATCATGGAATACAGGGCACTTTTCAATACGGAGCCGACGCCTTTCGCCTTCCAGGGGTATGACATCATGATGTATTTCGCCGGGATATGCTCAAAATACGGTAATGCATGGCCGTCAATGCTCCCGTTCGAGGATGAGGAAATGCTCCAGTCCGGGTTCAAGTTCTCAAGGGTGTCTGTAGGGATGTCAGAGATAGGATTCGTAAATACCGCAATAAGGCGTGTGACATACGGGCCGGACTTTTCTCTCAGTCTTTCAAAAGGTCTTTAGCGTTCGCGATTGCGGCATCTGTAAGAGTTGAGCCGCTGAGCATACGGGCGACTTCAAGGACTCTCTGATCTTCAGAGAGTTTTTCTATTTTGGTCTCCGCACGGGAAGACTCAGGATCAATGGTCTTCGAAACAAGATAATGCGCACTGCCCTTGGCGGCAACCTGCGGCAGGTGTGTGATGGCAAAGACCTGCATATACTTGCCCATTTCACAGATCAGGGCCCCCATCCTGTCTGCCACACTCCCGGAAACTCCGGTATCTATCTCGTCGAAAATCATCGTCGGCATCTTGCGGAACCGGGACATCACTGCCTTTATGGAAAGCATGATACGGGAGAGCTCTCCCCCTGAAGCGCATTTTGCCACATCTACCGGGTCCTTACCCGTAGATGAGAACCTGAAAGTGACAGCATCGCTTCCCGTAGCAGACATGTCAGCCGGCTCCAGATCAACCATGAAGACGGAAAAAGGGAGCTCCTGGAAATGCAGCTTTTCCATGATAGCCTCCGACAAGGCCGGTGCGGCCTTCTCCCGGGCAGCATGCAGCGAATCCGATTTTGACTGGAGGTCAGAGCGCACGGCTACAATCTCCTTCTCTATTGCCGTTTTCCTTTCCCGGAGGTCGGACAAGCCCGATATAGCTCCGGACAATGACTTCTTCAATAAAAGCAGCTCATCCACACTTCTGCAAGAATGCCTCTGCATAAGGCCGTATATCAAGGAAATACGCTCCTCGACAGCCTGAAGGCGCTCGGGTGACGCATCTATTGAAGAATTTATCTCCGATATTTCAGAATAGATGTCATCAAGCTCCAGTCTGCATGACTCGACCCTGGATGACAGCTCCCGGGCTTCATCTATATATGGTGAAAGCCTTTCAAGATTGCGGTGCACGGTCTTCAATAAGGATGATACGGACTGCGTTTCACCGCTGAAATCCCCGGAGAAGGCTGACTCGATGCTGCAGAGTGCAGATTTTATATCCCCGGCATTGGCAAGTTTCTTCTGTTCTGCCTCCAGGTTTTCAAGCTCGCCGGGAACAAGCCTGGCCTCCTCTATCTGTTGCAGGACAGCCCCGTTGTACTCCTGCTCGGCAGCTGACTTTTCTATAGTTGCCGTCACGTCCTCCAGTTCGGACCTGAGGGAAATGTATCTTTCCCATGTCTTCCGGAAATCCCCGAGCATGTCTGCATCACCGGCAAAGCTGTCAAGCATGCCGAGCTGGAATTTTCTGTCCGAGAGCAGCAGTGTCTGGTGCTGCGAATGTATGTCCAGCAGATGTGATGAAACCGAAGCGAGCACCTGCAACGAAACAGGACAGTCATTGATGAACGCCCTCGAGCGTCCGGAGCGGCTTATCACGCGGCGCACCAGCAGGGACCCGCCGTCCCACTCCGCCCCACTGTCCTCGACCTTGCCCTTTAGCTGCAGGTCGCTGTCCCCCATATCGAATCCGGCCTCAATCACACAGCTGTCGGCCCTGTCCCCTATCACTGAGACATCGGCCTTCGCACCGCAGACCATTGCAAGGGCTCCTATCATTATGGACTTTCCCGCACCTGTCTGCCCGGTGACAATGACCAGTCCCTCCGGAAAATCAATATCCAGAGAGTCTATCAGTACATAATTCTTGACATGGAGGCTTTTAAGCATCTTTCCCGGATTAGTCCTCGGACTGCTGGTTCTGCGCCATCCTGTAATAGATCTCGCCAGACTCGAATTCAGAAATAGCTACAAGACCCGGCTTAGGCTGTTTTTCGTAGTACTTGGAAATCTCTATCTGTTCCCTGTTCTCGAACACCTCCTCCATAGTGTCCCTGTCATTCTTGAAATCCTCAAGCTTCTTGGTAAGCTCTTTCTTCTCGGCCATAGCTATCTGGTTGGCCCTTTTTGACAGGATAACCACAGTCTCATAAATGTTGCCGGTCGGTGCGGCAAGATCGCAGAGATCCCTCGTAATCGTGTTTGTAGGAACTTTTTTTGTTGTCATATCATTTAAATTTTTTCACTCTATATTATTATACACCGGGGGAAAAGACGGGTTTCAATTTTTTTCCGCACTTTCTTCCGCTTTTACCGCCTCCTCGTCCCGGACCGCCTCCTCAACAACGTCCATCTCGGATTCCTTCAGCAGTTTTTTGTTCTTCCTCTCCTCTGCCCTGGCAGCCTTTTCCAGACGCTTGCGCTCTTTTGCGAAGTCCCTCTCGTCAATATCGTCGAAAAGCTCCGTATCCACCGGACGTCCGAGCTCCTTCTGCGCCCTGCGGTAGAGCACGTCAAGCTCGCGCCTGTACGGGGAATCCGGCAGCTCCCCTACAAAATTCAGGTAGTCATCGATGAAAGTCAGATACCTTTCCTTCTGCTTCGCCTTCACGCTGAAATGCGCATATTTATAGGAGGACATCGCAATATAGTAGAGGATATCCTCCCTGTAGGCATTCTCCGAATTGTCCTTCAGCACATTCCTCAAGGCAACCCTCGAGGCAATGTAGTCTTCCATCTTGTAATAGAGCCTGGCAGCTTCATATGCTTTGGTGTCAAGCCTCTTGTTCAGGTCATCGAGCATATTCCGGCAGACAGAGACATTCTCATTGTCCGGATATTCAGCTATATATTCATTGATAGCGTTGATTGCGACATGAGTCGGTGACTGGTCCAGCTCATACCGGAGAGTCTGCCGGTAGAGACAGTCTATCCTCAGGAATCTCGCCTCGGGTGCGAACGGGCTTCTCGGGAAACTGCCCACAAAATCGGAGAAATTGGTCTCGGCCGTATAGTAGTCGGAAGCCCTGTAATTGCTCAGACCCCAATAATACCTGACCGTATCATCACGCTCTGTGCCGTTTGTGAGTACCGACAATGACTCGAAAAGCGCAGCGGCCTTCTGGTATTTCTCATCATTGAAATACTTGAATGCGGCCTCATACTTGGTGTCCGTGTCATTGCTGTTGAGCAGCATTTCATACTGGGACTTGCATGAGACAGCGAGCATCGCAGCCATTGTGGCAATAATAAAAAACCTGGTCCGTTCCATAGTCACCCTTTGTGGATTAAATTATCGATTTTCTTGATTTTCATTTTGAAGAAAGGAACCTCTCGAGGTCAAGGGCGGCCCTGCAGCCGGAAGCTGCCGCCGTCACCGCCTGGCGGTACATCGGGTCCTGTACGTCACCTGCTGCAAACACACCCTCGACATTGGTCTTCGAGGTCTTGCCGTCTGTAATGATATACCCGTTCCCGTCGACATCGACCCACCTGCTGAAAAGCTCTGAATTGGGGTGATGCCCTATCGCAAGGAAGAATCCGTCGATCTTTATGTCGAATTCCATCCCGTCCTTTCTAAGCAGCCTGGCTCCTGTCACTCCAGTGGCGTCTCCGAGAACCTCCTGCGTGTTGCAGTTCCAGAGGATTTCGATGTTCTCCATATTGCGGACCTTCTCCTGCATAGCCTCGGAAGCCCTGAGTACATCACGCCTCACAATCATATACACCTTGCTGCAGAGGGAGGCCAGATATGTGGCCTCTTCGCACGCGGTATCACCGCCCCCTACCACCGCAACGGTCTTTCCACGATAGAAAAACCCGTCGCATGTAGCACATGCGGACACACCCATCCCCCTGAATTTCTCCTCTGAGGGGAGGCCCAGGTATTTCGCCGTAGCCCCGGTGGCGATTATCATGGCTTCGGCCTCAATCTCCGTGTCCCCGTCGACAGAAAGCCTGAACGGGCGGGAGGACAGGTCGGCAGAAGTCACTGTCCCGGTACGCAGATCGGCCCCGAGTCTACGGGCCTGGGCACGCATAGCGTCCATAAGCCCCTGGCCATCAACACCATTTTCAAAACCCGGAAAATTCTCTATATCTGTAGTGGTGGTAAGCTGGCCCCCTGGCTGGAGCCCCTCATAAAGGACAGGCACCAGCCCGGCCCTGGAAGCATAAATTGCCGCCGTATAGCCGGCCGGACCGCCTCCTATTATCAGACACTGAATGTGTTCCATTTCAATAGCCATTAAATGTTATTCTGCACAATCTGCAAATATAATGAATTATTTATTATCTCCATTTTTTATCTTTGTGGTGCAAGATTCTATCGATAACGGGTTTATTCTTTAGAATAATTAAATTTAGATACAATGAAAAGACATATGAAATGGATTTCCGCCCTGGGGGTTCTTCTCTCCACCGGAATCATACCGCAATCCTGCTCAAAGGATGACGGATACGACCCTTCCCTGCTGTTCCCGAATGCGATAGTCACACTCAAGCCGACCGACGGCACCCCGTCGTTCTATATCCAGCTTGACGACGAGACAACACTCGAGCCATCCAATATAATGACTTCCCCGCTGGGAGAGGAAGAAGGCAGGGCGCTCATAAACTTCACGGAGACTGACGAGGTCAGTGAAAAATACGACAAGAAAGTATATGTCAACTGGATAGACCCGGTACTCACCAAGGCTTTGGTAAAGGATCTCGGTGAGGAAAATGACGAGAAATACGGCTCCGACCCTGTAGAAATCGCCGACTCATGGGTAAATATAGCAGAGGACGGATACCTCACGCTACAGTTTATCACATACTTCGGCAACTCCGGTATAGCACATGAGGTCAACCTGCTGAATGCCGGTACGGAAGACGACCCTTATGTAGTGGAGTTCAGGCACAATGCCCACGGGGACTACAGCAGCAGCTACGGCTCCGGCATTGCGGCCTTCAGGCTCGACGGGCTTGAAGACGGGCTCGGGCTTCCAGACACAAATGGAGAGACTGTCGACCTCACATTGAAATACAAATCATTCGGCGGCGAAAAGAGTATCAAATTCAAATATTGCACAAGGAAGACAACAGAAGAAGGCAATATAGACACTGACACCGAATACAGTCTGAAACTCAGATAAGACAGTCCGGAAACGGGGCATGGAACAGGACAAGGATCTAAAGCTCATAACAGATATAAGGAAAGGTGACAGGTCTGCCATGTCAGACCTGTACTTTCGTTATATAGGCTATCTCCGTGCCCTGTGCTCCAGATACATAACTGACGACAACGATGTCAACGACATACTCCAGTCGTGTTTCATCAAGATATTCACCTCCATAGACAGGTTCCAGTACCGGGGTCCAGGCTCGCTGAAGGCATGGATGAGCAGGATCATCGTGAACGAATCCATCAGGTTCCTGTCCCTCAACAAGAAGACGGACGCCTTCAAGGACGGCCTTCTCAAGGAGTCGGACGAGACGGACGATGAAGACCCGGAAGTGGAGGAAATTCCGGCGGAAGTGCTGCAGGAGATGATCAGGGAACTGCCGGACGGGTACAGGAGCGTATTCAACCTCTATGTCCTGGAAGAAAAGAGCCACCGTGAAATAGCGGAAATGCTCGGCATCACCGAAAGCACGTCGGCGTCCCAGTTCCACCGGGCGAAAAAGCTCCTTGCTACCAGAATCAAAGATTACAGGAATATGGCAAACAGATAGACTATGGACAGACAGTGGGAACAGAAGTTGCGGGACAAAATGTCCCAATATGCCCAGAGCGAGCCTGAAGGGCTCTGGGAAGGGATCATGGGCCAGATGGACATGATCGCCACGAAAAAGAAGAAAAACAGGCGGACTGTCTTATTCATGGCCACCGCAGCTGCAGCTGCGGCAGTAGCCGCCATACTCCTGCTTCCGGGGAATCCGGTCCGGACAGTAGACAGGGGAACGGGCATCGGCATTATCGCAGATGCCGGCACCGGGATAATTTTACCGGACATTCCCTCTCCCGGCACAATGCATCCAATTGAAAGGCAATACGGCACTACTCCCGCAGAGGGGACATCCGCAGTCGAGCCAGGAACAGGTATGCCGGAAATAGAAAAAGAAACGGTGGCAGAACCAGTGGCCGGAACGGAAAATACCGGCGCAGAGGCATCCGCAGCATCAGAGGAGGCAACAGATCCAGCCCCTGCAGGGAAAAGCAAACCGGACGGCAGCACCGCCGCCGGAGCAGCCGAAGAAGAACACGGCACACCTTATGACTTCCCTTTCCCAGATGAATACGGACAGGACTGGAAAAAGAGAGACAGGAAAAGGTTCAGCACCAGCCTTTCAGTGTCCAACCTTACAGGCAACAGACAAAGCTACAACGGGTTCGGGACCATCCAGCCAGCAGCCTCGGAATTCAGGGGCATACCTGTAAAAGACGCTATAAGCACAATCCAGGGCAACGGCATCATGCTGCTCAACGGAGGTAACGAGTCGAACACCGAAATCCACCACAGGCAGCCGGTCAGGGCGGGCGTATCCTTCAAATATTACCTTACCGACAGATGGGGGCTCGAGACGGGACTCACATATTCGTACCTGTCATCCCGCATGGATACGGAAAACTCCAGCATGTACTCCAGCCGGACAGACCAGCAGCTCCACTACCTTGGCATACCTCTGAAATTCAGCTATGATATCTTTGACAGGAAATTCATCACCATATATGCAAGCGCAGGCGGCATGGTGGAGAAATGCATATCCGGCACAGCCAGAAGCAGGACTGAAATAAACGGCAACGAGGTGAACAATACTGAAGACAAGCTTAAAATCAAGCCTCTGCAGTGGTCTGTCAATGCAGAAGCCGGAATACAGGGAAACATCACGGATTTCCTCGGGGTATATGTCGAACCCGGTGTCAGCTGGCATTTCGACAACAGGAGCATCGTCAGCACCATATATAAGGAAAAGCCCCTGAACTTCAACATAGAATTCGGTATCAGGTTTTCTTTCGATTAAATCCACTCTGTTATCGCGGCAGTCAATGCTTTGTATGGTTCACAAAAAGACTCTTTCTAAAAAAGCGGCAAAAGGTGTTGCAGTATAGGAAATTTTTGCTACCTTTGCAGTCCCAAACATACATGGTACCCATAGTTCAGTTGGTTAGAGCGTCAGATTGTGGTTCTGAATGTCGTCGGTTCGAATCCGACTGGGTACCCTCCAAAAGTCCTTGAAATCATTGAATTTCAGGGACTTCTTCTTTATGTATCCACCATCAGGCCCCATCTTGAACTCCGCCGGGACGAATCGAGTAGGAGGAAAACGAAGTAGTTTTCTTCCTACTTTCGTTTTCCGACCTCTCACACCACCGTACGTGCCGT